>CBILQL010000377.1:0-5593 GCA_966238865.1 uncultured bacterium | reverse complement strand
GCTTCTCCTTCCTGGACGGACTGCAGCGCCTCGCGGGCCTTCCCGAGCCCGCTTTGGGCGCGGCCAGGCGCCTGGGCCGGCGCGCCCCCTTTCCGGCGCAGGTGGCCATCCTGTCCGCCCTGGAAGCCTGGAGCATGGCGGGCATGTTCGGGGACCGCCCGCCGGCGGAACGCATCGGGGTGATAGTGGCGGGACAGAACACCACCCAGAACTACCAGTTCGGCCTCATCCCGGGCTTCCTCGAAAATCCGGAATACCTGTCGCCGCGCTATGGCCTGGAGTTCTTCGACTCCAACCACGTGGGCATCTTGAGCGAGCTCCTCGGTATCCATGGCGAGGGCTTCGTGGTCGGCGGCGCATCGGCAACCGGCAACCTGGCCCTGATCAAGGCCTGGCAGGCGGTAAGCTCCGGCTGGCTGGACGCCTGCCTGGTGGCGGGCATCGCCGCCGATCCCTCCCCCATGGACGTGCAGGGATTCTTCAGCATGGGGGCCATGGGCGGCCGGAAGTTCTCGGGCGATCCGGAAAAGGCCTGCCGCCCATTCGACACCCAGCACGAAGGCTTCATCTACGGCCAGGCGGGGGCCTGCGTGGTCCTCGAGTCCCGCGCGAGCGCCTACCGCCGCGGGGCGCCCCTGCTGGCCACCGTCAAATCCGGCGCGGTCTACCTGGACGGCAACAGCTCCTCCAATCCGAGCATGGAAGGCGAAGCCGCCGCCATGCTGCTGGCCATAGCCGGCAGCGGGCTTTCCCTGTCCGACATCGGATACGTCAATGCCCACGGATCCTCCTCGCCCTTGGGAGACCTCACGGAGGCCGAAGCCATCCGCGAGGTGTTCGGGGAGCTGGCCTCGGAGATCTGGATCAACTCCACCAAGGGCTTGACGGGGCATTGCCTCCAATCCGCCGGCGTGGTGGAGGTAATCGCCACCGTCCTGCAGATGCAGGAGGGCTTCATCCATCCCAACCGCAACCTGGAGGAGCCGATCCGGGAAGGCCTGCGCTTTTCCGGAGCCACGGCGGTGGAGACCCGCATCGAGACCGCTCTCAGCAATTCCTTCGGCTTCGGAGGCATCAACTCCTCCGTGGTCCTCACGCGCGGCCAATGACAAGCGCCGGCGAAACCACCCCAAAACAAGGAGTCGATATGTTAGCGTATGTCTTTCCCGGCCAGGGATCCCAGCGAAAGGGCATGGGAGAAGGCCTGTTCGAGGAATTCCCCGATCTGACCCGGCAGGCCGATGAAATCCTGGGACTCTCCATCCAGGAGCTCTGCCTCAAGGATCCGGATAAGGTCCTGGATCAGACCCGATACACCCAGCCGGCCCTTTTCACGGTGAACGCCCTTGCCTACTTGAAGAGGATCAAGGATACCGGGAGGAAGCCGGACTTCCTGGCGGGCCATAGCCTGGGGGAATACAATGCCCTGCATGCCGCCGGCGCCATCAGCTTCGAGACCGGACTCAAGCTGGTGAAGAAGCGCGGCGAGCTGATGTCGCAGGCGGCCGGCGGAGGCATGGCCGCCGTCATCAACCTGGCCGAGGAGCGGATCCGGAGCGCCTTGGAGAAGGCGGGGCTCGCGTCCATCGACATCGCGAATTTCAATTCGCCCACCCAGATCATCATCTCCGGCCTCAAGGAGGATATCAACCGGGCCGCGGTCCCGCTGGAAGCCGAAGGCGCCCGGGTCCTCCCCCTGAATACCAGCGGGGCCTTCCACTCCCGGTATATGAAGGCCGCCGCGGAGGAGTTCGCCGCCTTCGTGGAAGCCTTCGCATTCGCGGAAACGGAGATACCCGTCATCGCCAATGTCACCGCCTCCCCATATGTGACTGGGAGCGTGCCGTCCAACCTGGTCGCGCAGATCCATAGCCCGGTCCGATGGGTGGACAGCGTGAACTACATGCGCGGACAAGGCGTGCGGGACTTCCTGGAACTGGGCGTGGGCGACGTGCTCACCAAGCTGGTGGCGGCCATCCTGCGGGCGGCGAAGTCCGCCCCGGCGCCAGCCGCGGAGGCCCCGGCCCGGCCCACCGAACCGGCCCCGGCGACCGCTCCGCTTCCCGGGGCGGAAGCCGATGCGAAGTCCCTCGTCGAGGACTGGAACGCCAGGCATCCCGTGGGCACCAGGGTACGGTCCGCTCTCCACGACCAGGAGCTGGAAACCCGCACCCAGGCCACCGTCCTTTTCGGCCATCGCGCCGCGGTGTACCTGAAGGGCTTCAACGGGTATTTCGACCTGCGCGAAGTGAAGGCCGCATAGGCGGAGCGCTGCCATGGGTGCCAAGGTCCTTGCGGTTCCGAAAGCGGACGTCCTCGCGGAAAGCGACTTCCGCTTCCTTTTCGAGGCGGCCTCCGAGCGGAGGCGGGAGCGCTCCCGGCGCTACCTCAGGCGGGAGGACGCCTGCCGTTCCCTCGTCGCCGAGGCCCTGGTGAGGCATGCCTTTGCCATGGAGACCGGAAGGGTCGTGAACGAGGATTCCTTCCGGCACAATGAATTCGGCAAGCCCTACCTTCCGCAGGAGCGCCTCCGCTTCAATGTCGCCCATTCGGGAGAATGGGTGATCTGCGGAATCGATGACGGGGAAATCGGCGTGGACATCGAAATGCACCATGCCACCCGCCTCGACATCGCGGCGCGGTTCTTCTCCCCGGAGGAGAACCACCTGCTGGCCCAGGCCAGCGGACCCTCGGAGAGGCTGCGGATGTTCTTCCGCATCTGGGCCCTGAAGGAGAGCTATGCCAAGGCCATCGGAAAGGGCCTGTATTGCCCGTTCGAGAGCTTCGCATGCATTCCCGCGCCCGGAGGCCGGCGTGCGGCCTTCGCGACGGACGACCCGGCCCTGCCCCGGGGGCACCTGCACCTGCTGGACGTCCACCTGCTCTACTCATGCGCCGTCTGCACCCTGCGTCCCGCCCCCAAACCGGAACTCATCCGGATAGACATGCGCGCCCTCGCCGATACCCTGCTCAGCCGATCCGCGGCCTGAACCCGGAGGAACCCAGCCATGCAAGCCACCGTTCCCGATTGGAATACCATGATCGACAGCGTAGCCGAGAAGATCCTCAAGGCCGACGGAACGCCATTCGCCTTGCCTCCGGGAGCGGTACGTGTGAAACAGGATGCCATCGACATCCTGGATCTCACCTTGGGCATCCTGTATTCCGGCGCCTTCGGAAAGCGCTTCCATTCCGGATCGAACCGCTCCCACGACGTCCGCTTCAGCCTCGCGCGCCTGGCCGATCTGCTGCCGGACCTGATTCTCCGGGCCTGGGACCTGGCCGGGGACCCCCGCCGCGCCCGGCCCGCGGAAGCGGATGCCGTGGCCCATGCCTACCTCCAGGACCTTCCGGCCGTGCTTACCCAGCTGGTCGTCGACCTCAAAGCGGCCTATGCCGGGGATCCGGCCGCCGGCAGCCCGGCCGAAGTCCTCCTGTGCTATCCCTGCGTGGAGGCCATCGCCACATACAGGCTGGCGCACCGGCTCTACCGCGAAAAGGTCCCCCTCCTCCCCCGCCTGATGTCCGAATGGTCCCATTCCCGCACCGGGATAGACATCCACCCCGGCGCATCCATCGGCCCGGGCTTCTTCATAGACCACGGGACCGGGGTGGTGATCGGGGAGACTTCGGTCATCGGCCGCAATGTGAAGCTCTACCAGGGGGTCACCTTGGGCGCCAGGAGCTTCAAGAAGGATGGCACTGGTTCGCCCATCAAGGGGCTCAAGCGCCATCCGAACATCGAGGATAATGTGACCATCTATGCGGGCGCCACCATACTCGGCGGCGAGACGACCATCGGCCGCAATTCGGTGATAGGCGGTAACTGCTGGGTCACGGAAAGCATACCCCCGGACTCCGTGGTGTCCGTCAAGAGCGGCCTCAGCACGGTGAAGCCCAAACCGGTCCACCCGCCGCGATTCGCCGGCCGCACCTTGGAGGATGCCAGATGACCACCCGACGGAACGCCAACGCCGGAGCGAAGTCCCCGGGATCGGCCATACTGGGCGAAGGAGCGATGATCTTCTACATCGCCCTCATCCTCCTGGGACTCTCCTTCCTGGCCCTTTCGGCAGCGAAAATCGTCTGCGACTATTCCCATCAGTTCAGCAAATGGAGCCCGCACCCGAACCAGAACCCTCCCTCGCTGACCTGGGAATCCATCGGCGATTAAGTGCCCCTAAATCGACTTCTCCTCCTTCAGGAACTCCTTGCGGATGCCCTGGAGCAGGTCTTCCTGGGAGATGGTGGTCCCCTTCCGGGAATAGACCAGCAAGGTTGAGAATTGCACCGCGTTCAGGATGGAGGCGCCGGTCATCTCGTATTGGCGCGCCAGGTCGGACAGGTTCACGGTGGCGTCGGGGAGCAGGGAGGCGGGCATGGACTTGCGCCACAGGGACAGGCGGTCGCTGGCATTGGGCAGGGGGAAGTGCACCAGGGAGTGGAAGCGGCGGATGAAGGCCTCGTCCAGGTTGTTCTTGAAGTTGGAGGCCAGGATGAGCAGCCCGGGGTAGTCCTCCACCCGCTGCAGGAGGTAGCTCACCTCCTGGTTGGCGTACTTGTCATGGGAACTCTGCACGTTGGTGCGCTTGCCGAACAGGGCGTCGGCCTCGTCGAAGAACAGGATCCAGTCCTTGCTCTCCGCGCGCCGGAACACGCCTTCGAGGTTCTTCTCCGTCTCGCCGATGTACTTGGACACCACCTGGGACAGGTCGATGCGGTACACGTCCTTCCGGAACTGCTTGCCCAGGAGCGCCGCGGTCAGGGTCTTCCCGGTGCCGGACGGGCCGTAGAAGAGCACGCGGTATCCGGGCTTGACCTTGCGGCCCAGGTTCCCGTCGCCCTGCAAATCCCGGTGGTGGCGCAGCCACACCGCCAGGTCGTTCACCTGCTGCTGGGTGTGGGGATGCAGGACCGCGTCCTCCCACAGCATGTGGGTGGTGATGCGCCGGGCCGGGAAATCCGGGCCGAAGCGGGGCGTGCTTTCCCGATCGAGCAGGAGCCGGTCCGCCCATTCCTGGGCCAGCAGGATGCGCCCCGACATCGCCGGCTCGCCTTCGCGCACGGGCTCCAGCCACAGCACGGCGCGACGGGAGAAGAAATGCTCCTCGTCGAAATAGCGGCGCAGGGCGAGGCGGCGCTCCAGGTCGGAGCCGGCCAGGATGAACTGGACCGTTTCGCCGGTGGGCAGCATGCCGCGATGGTTCTGGCCCCTGGCGCCGCCGAACTCCGGGAAGTCGCCGCCGCCGGGGAGGCATTCCAGGATGACGGACTCGAAGAAGTTGGGCCGGAGATGGGGCAGGAGGGCGATGAGGAGGATGAGGCGCTCCTCGACGCGGCGGATCTCGGGGAAGTGGGCGAAGAGCCGGTGGGAGGCGGGGAGCCGGGGCTCCGGCGGCGGGAGGCGATCGGCGGAGCTGCTTCGGCCGGCCGCAAGGCCGTTCGCGGCGCCGGCCAGGGAAGCCTTGATGCGCGCGGTGACCAGGGCGCGCAGTTCGTCGAGCAGGGGTTCCAGGGAGGTTTCGTCCCGGACGCCTGCCGGCGTTCCGGCTTCCGCAACGGCTTCCGTCCTCGCGGATTGGGCATCTTCGCC
>CBILQL010000376.1:0-5596 GCA_966238865.1 uncultured bacterium | reverse complement strand
ACCCAGATAAGGACCGGATCCTGGAAATCGCCGTGCTGGTCACGGATGTCCAGCTCAATGTCCTGGCCGAGGGGCCCAATCTGGCGATCTTCCAGCCCGAGGTTGTCCTCGCGGCCATGGATGAATGGAACCAGACCCATCATGGGAAAAGCGGCTTGCTGGACCGGGTCCGGTCCTCCACGGAAAGCATGCGCAGCGCCGAGGAAAAAGTCCTGGCATTCTGCGCCGGACAGGTGGCTCCCAAGGCTTCGCCCTTGTGCGGCAATTCCGTCTGGCAGGACCGCCGCTTCCTCGACCGTCACATGCCCGCCTTGAACGCCTTTTTCCACTACCGCATCGTCGACGTCAGCTCGGTCAAGGAATTGGCCTTCCGGTGGTACCCGCAGCTTCCTCCATTCAAGAAGGCCGAATCCCATCTGGCCTTGGCGGATATCCGGGAAAGCGTCGCCGAGCTCCGATATTACCGCGAACATTGTTTCAGGAACTAATACCTATTTTTCATCCTGGAAATTTCATAAACTGATGCCAAGGAAATGAAGCATCCGATTCCGGGGTTGCGGCTTCTTCCGCGAAGGTCCCCATGAAGCTGCAACATCATGATTTCAGCGGCCGCTATGACCGCTCTTCCTGGCATCGCCGCACTCCTGCCAAACGCCGGAGACTGCTGGTCCGGTACGGAGCCTTGGCCCTCCTGGCTTTCACCTTGGTCGGCCTCAAGCGCTTCGCCGCGACCCCGTCCGACGGGAACCATCCCCGCGCCGTGGGCGTTGCCGCCGCCGGCCTGGCGGGCGCCCAGCCGGAGCCCGGTTCCGCATCGCGCAAGGGCGGGACATCCGATGCGGCCGCTGCCGCGGTCCCGGGATCCGCGGGTCTGGATTTCCAGTCCCCCTTCCAGCGCTATCCGGAGCCCGACACCTTCGCCGCAGGCGGGCGGACCCTGGTGGCGGAATATGCCGCCGACTCCCTGCTGCATGCCCGGGTCGGCCTGTACCTGGAACGCTATCGTCCCGATGCCGGCGTGGTACTGGTCTCCGACCTCAAGAGCGGGCGGATCCTCGGCGTGGGTGAACGGGTGGACTCGCTGGTGCGCCAGTCGCCCCGCATGGCCTTCCAGAACGGATTTCCGGCTGCCTCCCTCGTCAAAATCCTGACGGCCACGGCGGCCCTGCAGATCGATGGCAAAGGCCCCGAGGATTCCATCCCCCAGCTCGGGTCCTACCACACCCTGTACCGCCGCCAATTGAAGGTGGGCTCCGCGGCGAACGCGCCCAAGGTCACCCTCCAGGAAGCCTTCTCGCGCTCCGTGAACCCGGCCTTCGGCGTTCTGGGCCTTTCCATGGGCGGCCAGGCCCTGGAGACCACGGCCCGCAGCCTGGGCTTCAACCGGGCTTTCCAATGCGTCCGGCCCAGCCATTTCCAGGCCCAGGACACCGGCTTCGCCCTGGCCGAGACCTCCTGCGGATTCACGCCCCGGACCACCATCTCCCCCATGCATGCCCTGGCCATCGCCCGGGGAATCGGCGATGACGGCACCCTGCGCTTCGGCGCCTTCGCCCGTTCGCTGGTGGACGTCACCGACCGTTCGGCCCCCAAGGCCCTGGACGTCCGCAACGGCCCGGGCACCGTCTTCCTGACCCCTGCCAACCTCCCCAAGCTCCAGGCCATGATGGAGGCCACCGTGCGCTCCGGGACGGCCCGCAAGGGATTCCACCAGGTGATGCGCGCCGTCCACCTGGAGAAGCTGACCGTGGGCGGGAAGACCGGATCCCTGGACGGGTTGGCCCCGCGTTCCGAGGAGGCGGACGCGGTTGAAACCGGGTCCGGGGCCGCGGAAAACGGCACCGCTGCGGCCGGGTCCGCAGCCGACCCTGCGGCGACGGCCGGGGCCGTCAAGGGCCGGTTCGACTGGTTCATAGGTTACGCCCGCCTCAAGGACGATCCGTCCCGGGGCCTCGCCTTCTCCATCATGCTCGTGCACGGCCAATACGCCAACGTCCGCTCCACGGTGCTGGCCGCGCTCCTCATCCGCGACTGGCTCGCGGCCGAGGAGAAGTCCCGCAAGCAGGCCCGGCCATCCGCCACCGCCACCCGCGCAGGCGGCCTCGGGGCCGCCGCGGTCCCCGACAAGGTCGCGCAGGCCTCCGGCGCCGGGGAAGGCTGAAGCGCGTAGGAGCCATGGGCAGGAGGAGGAAGGTCGCATTGATCCTGTCGGGCGGAGGCGCCCGCGGCGCCTACCAGGCAGGGATCCTCAGCGCCTGGAAGGACATCTTCCGCCAGAACGGGAACATCGAGATCATCGAGGGCGTGTCGGCGGGCTCCATCAACGCCGTCCGCCTGATGCAGAGCGCGCCCAATTACGCCAGCGGCGTGGACGCCCTGGAGCACCTGTGGGGCACCCTCATCCCGGACGAGATCTTCGAATCGGACTTCAAGGCCGTGGTGAAGAACCTGGTCCGCCTGCTCCACTCCTCGCGCCGCCGGCGCCGGTCCGAGGGCGAATCCATCATCAACTCGATCCTCAACACCACGCCGCTGCACAACTACCTTCGCCGCAACATCGACATGGGACAGGTGCAGCAGCGCCTGCGGACCCTGCCGGATCACAGCCTGGCGCTCTCCTGCTTCGACTACACCGACATGCGCAACGTGACGTTCTTCCAGACACGGGACGTATGCCCGTCCTGGGAGCGGCCCACCATGCGGGGGATGCGCACCTCCCTCACCATCGAGCACATCCTGGCCTCCTGCGCGGTGCCGCTCATCTTCCCGCCGGTGCTGATGGACGGCCATTACTACGGCGACGGGTCACTGCGCAACATGACGCCGCTCAACGCCGCCATCCGGCTCGGGGCGGAACGCATCATCATCATCAGCCTGCGCGGCGACTCCTACCAACGGCAGACCAACGTGGCCCCCACCCTGGGCCGCATCGCGGCCACCATGCTCGATTCCATGTTCCTGGACGCGGTGGACATCGATTCCCAGTTCATGAACCGGGTCAACCTCCTCGGGACAAAGATCCCCGAGCCCGAGCGGGACGTCCGCATCATCGACCTGTGCCGCGTGGGCCCCATGCTCGACTTCAGCCTGATAGCCTCCAAGTACCGCAAGCGCTTCCCCAGGACCCTGCGCTACCTCTTCGGAGGCTGGATCTCCTCGGACATGCTGAGCTACCTGCTCTTCGACGGCGAATACGCCAAGGAGCTCATCGGCTTCGGCCGCAGGGACGGGGAACTGTTCCTGGACGTCGTGGGGGAATGGCTGCTGGAGAGCGCCTAGGAGGCTGCGGAGTAGCTGCGGGGAGGTTTTTCGTTGGGGATGGCCCAGGGGTGTTCGGGCGCCGCGAGTTTCAGACCGCGTAATGGCTACGAATCCCCAACGAAAAACCGAAAACAAAAAAACGAAAAACCTAAATCCCCCAGGGGCTCCGATTCCACCGGGTCCTCAGTCGATCGACAGCCCGGGCTCCTCCTCCTGCACCTGGTTCTTCCCCTTGGAGGAGAGGGTGGCGATGGCGCCCAGGGTGACGGAGATGGAGGCGTTCCGCAGGCCGAGGTTGTCGTGCCAGCCGGCCGCCCCGGTGGGCCGCACGGCCACGCTGATGAAGGGCTGGTTCTTGCCGGCGAAAAAGAACTCGATTCCGGCCAGGCCGCGGAGGTAGTCCATGGCGCCCGCCGGGGCCGAAAGCCCGAACGGCTCCGGATCGTCCCGCACCGAGTTGCGCTGCTCCCCCATCACCAAGGCCTGGAACTCCCCGCCCAGGACGAAGTTGACCCGTCCCCAGGCGAGGTACTGCAGGGTCAGGCCGCTCTGGGTCATGATCCCCCGCCGCTGGTTCTCGAACTCGTCGGCGGCGTCGAAGTAGCCGCCGGTGCCGTACGCGACGAAGCGCGTGGTGCCGCCGAGGAACCGGGGCGTGGCCAGCTTGAGCGAAGCCCCGCCGTAGAAGGACAGGGCGCCGTTGAACCCCCTGGCGGCGGTGTCCTGCAGCCGGTTGTCGGGAACGTCCACGTCGAACTCGGCCCCGCCGGCGAAGGCGCCCACGGCCAGGTAGGGCCAGGGGGCATAATCGGCGCTGAGGCCCATGGTATTGAGCATGGAGGGGTAGCCGTTCTCGTAGAGGTCCTGGCCGCTGTGGTCGAAGAACAGGCCCAGGGCCACTTGCGAGGCCCCGAGATCCGACATGGGGGCCCCCGGAGGGGCGCCGAGGACGAGGGCGGGAAGGAGCAGGAGGCAGGATGCGATGCGCTTCATGCCGCCCTCACTCGTCGCTCTTCACGATGGGCAGGATGGCGTCCACCGAGCTTCGGATGCCGTTCGACTCCGCCGTGATGCGCACCTTCACCTTGGTGGCGTCGGACTGGACGTAGATGACCGCGGTGGTGGATTTGCCGTCCACCGTGGGCACCTGCTTGTTGATGCCCACCGAGACGTCGCCCGGGAACGGGTGGGTGTTCTCGCTGCCGTAGTAGCGCTTCTCGTACAAGGCTCCGGACGCGTCGCGCGTGCCCGTGCACTGGCATTTCCCGTCCCCGTTCGAGTCCGTGAAGGGCTCGAAGACGTCGCGGATGCCGTCCTTGTTGAAGTCCACCCAGAGCTGCTGGTTAGAGGTATCGGTGGAAGGCAGCTGCACCCAGGGCTCGGCGTTCACCGAGTCCCAGACGCCGTTGCCGTTCAGGTCGTTGAAGTATTCCGGCGCCTCGTTGACGACCCCGTTGCCGTCCTTGTCCTCGCCCCGGGCCGGGCGGGTCCGGTCGTACTCGCTCACCGGCTCGCCGGGATCGAGCTTGCGGTTGTCGTTGTAGTCCGTCCAGGGCAGCTCGTAGTAGACGGTGTCCCCGATGTAGTAGTAGGGCCAGGTGTCCGTGAGGTTGTAGGTCACGCCGTAATAGATGAGCCCGATGGGGGTGGTGCTGAAGTTGACGGGCGTGCCGTCGGCGACGAGGTTCCCGTTCACGTCGGTGACCACGGCGGCCGTGGGCAGGCCGAAGGTCCCGTCCTCGGGGTTGAGCCCCTTCTCGATGTTCACGCCCACGCTCACGCGCTGGGGCGGGCCCGAGATGGTGATCCCGACGGTGTCGGAGGAGGCGATGACCAAGGTGTCGCCGCCGGAGATGTCCAGGGCCACGGCGGCCAGCTTCACGCCCCGATACCGGCTGATGACCCCGCCGGCCTTGAAGGTCGCCTCGGCCGTGCCGGACTTGGTGTAGTCGACGGGAGGCTCGATCTTCTCGTCGCCGCCGCCGGCGCCCTTCACCAGGCGGAAGCCCACCAGCACGCCGGCCATGGAATTGTCGGCGCTGTCATAGGCCTTGGCGACGAGCTTGGTCTCGCCGATCTTGACGGGGATGTTGTCCGGCGAGACCCTGAGCTCCAGGCGGTGGACCTTGAGTGCCTTGACCTGGACGGTGTGGTTGCCGCTGGCGACGAGCCGCCCGGTGGACTTGTTGTAGGCTTCCACGTTCACGACCGCCAGGCCGGATCCCTGGGGAGCGCGCAGCCTGATCGTGCCTTCGCCGCTCGAGTTCGTGAGCGAGAAGGGGGTGGTGGTGAAGGTCCCGAACGTGGTGGTCCAGCGCAGCTCCACGCCGACCAT
>CBILQL010000375.1:0-5598 GCA_966238865.1 uncultured bacterium | reverse complement strand
GAGAGGGCGCCCCAGTCGATGCCGTACTTGCCGTTCTCGTCCACGGCCACCTCGATGAGGCGGGTCTCCAGCAGCACCTGGGTATGCGGATGGTCGATGGCGCGCACGATGCGCTCGATCTCGTTGATGACGCGGGGACTGGCGTAGGCGATGAGGCGGTTGCCGCCCCGGTCCACCTTCACCGACTTGCTCAGGTCGCCCAGCATGGCGGCCACTTCGGCCGCGTCGGCGTAGTTGAGGGCGATGACGTAGCCGCTCTGGCCCACCTCGTCCTTCAGCTTGCCGGTCTCGCCGATGAGCACCGAGTTGCCGATGATCTCGTAGGAGAGCCCGGCGGCGCGCACGATGAGGTCGATGGCCTCGGCCACCGGGGTCTTGTTGAGGATGATGGTGATCTTCGACTTCTGCACCGTCTCGCCCGCCACGAAGTTCATGCTCGAGCGCTCGGACAGCACGCGCAGGATGTCCGAAAGGCTGGCGTCCTGGGCGTTGAGCGAGATGGGGATGCGCAGGGAGGGATTGGGATCCTTGGTGATGATGGGCGAGGAGACCTTCGGCTCCTGGGCCGGGATCGCCGCGGCGCCGCACAGGGCGGCGAGGCCGAGGACGGCCGCCATCGCGGGCAGGGTGACGGGGCTCCGGTGGTTCATGGTCGCGGACGATCCTTCCTCGAGTATTCGACAGCTTGAAAGTTAATAATCGGTCGACCGGATTCCGCGCGCCTCGGGGCCGATTTGGACTATTTGCGCTGTTGGGAGCGGGACCCGGAGAGGCCGTAGGTGTACACCGTGGTGCCGTCTTCCATGGTCAATTCCTTGCCGGTGATGCGGACCACCTTGCGGGAGCCCACCATGTCCCCGATGTCCACCGACATGGAGCGCTCCCCGTCCATGACGATGGCGGTATGCTGGCCGTAATCGTCGGCGATGATGGCGGTGAGGCGGACCTTGTCGGCCGGGGGCTCCGCGGGCGCGCTTTCGGGAGCGGGGCCCCGGTTCGCGGGGTTCCCGGCCCCCTTGGGGGCCTTCGGGGGGGCCTTGGGACCCGCCTTGACCGCCGCCAGTCGGGGCGCCGGCTGCTCCAGCACCTCGGCCGCCACCTCCCGCCGCCGGCCCGTCATCGGGTCCTTGCCGCCGGGGTAGGGGAAGCTGGCGCGGGTGGTGAGCACCTCCTCCAAGTGGGTGACCATGTCGATGAATTTCTTGTCATATCCCTCGCTGGTGAGGAGCGACTCGTTCACGATCTTGCGGAAGCCCTCGTATTGGGAGGAGATGCGGGCGGCCAAGCCCAGGGCGAGCACCAGGGCCAGCAGGGAAGCGAGCAGAAGCGGATTGGTCCGGGCGTTCATGACTTCTTGACCCTGTAGGTGTCCAGGTTCATCTTGATGAGCACGCCCCGCCTGCCCGCGACAGTCGGCGGCGCCTTGGCCTGGGCTTCCTTGGAGCCTTCGCCGCCCGTCTGAACCACCTCGAGGCTGGTGATGGACAGCACCCGCTGGCTGTTCTCCAGCTTGGCGCACAGCTCCCCGAGGGAGAAGAAATCCCCCTCGATCTCGATCTGATAGCTGCGGGTGGTGACCCGGTCCTTCTGCGACGGCCTGGAAGGCCGCACGGAGACCAGCCGCATCTTCAAATCGTTCATGCAGGAGGTGAGGAAGTCGAACAGCACGGTCTCCTGGGAGACGCTGTCCTTCTGGCCCGGGAACTGCATGTTCCGGAACACCAGGTCCCGCACGTGGTCGAGGTTCTCGGACACGATCTTGGCGGTGGCGAGCTGGTTGGACACCACGATGCGCTGGCGTTCGATCTCCTTGAACCGGGGGACGAACCGGGACGCGTAGAAGAGATCCGCCGGGATCAGGACAAGGGCCATGAGGCCCAGGACGAGGAGGAACAGTCTTTCGCGCTTCATTTCTTCTTTTTCTTCTTCTTGTCCCCGGCGGTCAGGGCCGAGAATTCGAATTGCACCCGACCGGCGGTCTGGTTCTTGTCCGCCATGTTCAGGTACAGGGTGGGGAAGGTCGAGGCGAAGGTGCTGTCGCCCCGCAGGCGGTTCAGGAACCCGTCGAGGATCAGCAGCTCGTCCTGTTGGGGGTTCACGATTCCGTACCCGGACACGCGCAGCTCGGTCTCGCGGTATTGGAAATGGGTGATCAAGTAGTTTTCTGGGAGGTATTTGGCGATGGCGGCGAGCTTCTTAGTCCAGAAGATGCCCCGCCCCTGAAGCTTGTTCAGCAGTTCCACGTCCGCCTTTTCGACGATCATGCGCGTGGTCTGGTATTTCTGGTATTCCCTGCGGAGCTGGGAAAGCTTCTCCTTCTCGGCATCGAGCACGCGCTCCATCTTCCACACCGAGTATCCGGAATAGGCGACGGCCAGCGCGAACAACGCAGCGGAGGCGATGCTCACCAGGACGGCGATGCGTTGCTGCTTCTCGGCCTTCTTCTCCGCCTCGCGTTTACGGCGGATGAGATTGATGCCGTACCGCTTTACGCTCTCCGCCATCACGTCTCCCCCTGGAGGCACATTGAGATGGCGAGGTCGAAACGGCCCGGAGGCGCTTTCGGCTCGAACCCGCCGCGGCCCGCCAAGTCCGCCCGCATCACAGGCAGTCCGATCCGCCGCTTCAGGAAATCGCCCACTGACGATTCCGCATACTCGCCTATGAGCAGGAAAGAGTCGAAGCCCCCCGTGGCGTTGCTGCTCTCGTAGAACGCCAGCGATCGGGCGATTTCGTCGCCCAGGGACTGCAGTTTCCGTTCCGAATCGGCCGGTGCCGCGGGCGTGAGGATGTCCTCGGCCGCGAAATAGATGTTGCGGTTGAAGAAGGGCGAGCGCGCCCCGTCGATGACGATGGTGGAGATCTGGGGGCCGATATGGAGGGCCACCATCGGCCGGTCGCGTCGCGTTTTCTGTTGCCACATCCACAGGGCGTTCGCCACCGCCACCGGGAGTACGTCCACCGCTCCCGGCTTCATTCCCGCCTTTTCCAGGGTGTTCAGGTGCTGGGAGAGATGGTTCTCTGAAGCCATGGCCACCAGGACCTGGCGCTTCTCCCCATCGTCTCCCCCCTCGTCGAGGAATTGGTAGTCGAGGGCGGAGCCGGCCACTTCGAAAGGGACCGCCTTGCGCATCTCGATGCGCAAGGCGGACTCCATCTCCTCAGGCGCGAGGTTCCGGAACGGGATCTGGGCGGCGTAGACCTGCTTGCCGCCGAGGCAGGATACCAGATAATCCTTCGAACCCAGGCCCAGTCTGTCCTTGATCTCGCGGAGACCCAGGGTCAGGTTGCCATCCTCGGCATAGTCGCCGAGGGCCTCTTCCAGCCTCCGGATCTGGAATCCGCCCTTCCCGTCCAGCTCCACGCGGGCGGCACGGATGCCAAGATGGTTGTATTCAATCCCTGCGACGGTGCCCGCTCTGGCCTGTCTGGTTGCAATCTTCGGCATGGGTGCTATCCTAGGGGCTCCGCCTGTAGGGAATAATAGTTTCAGTCCAGTCTTTCAGGACCAGCCGCGTCAAGGAATCGGTCGCCGGTTTCTTGGGGTAGGTTGAAGAGGTCGCTGCCACGGCAGAATCGACCGACCATGTGAGCTCCAGCGTGTCCGATCCTTCGAGCAGGGTCGCCTGGCAGATGATTCGGATAGGTGTGGTCCGCCTGTCAAGGTATAGGTTGATGCGTGCCCCGTCCATTTCGATCCACCCGGGAGAAATCAGGTTGATGGTGGCGGAAGTGGAGTTGTAGTAGCTCGGTCTCCATCCTTCCATGGCGTACCGGGTTCCAACGATCAAGGCGGACTCGGCCGCATTCCGGAGCCTCATATCCCGCTCTAGGTTCTCTCCCTGGGACTGGGCATGGCTCAACACCATGAGATAGCCCATTCCCGCAAGCGTCAGGATGATGGAAAGACCCATCACACCGGCCAGCACCGATCCCCGCTGGCCGTTCATCGGTATGCACATCCGTTGCGGGACAGAACCGTCTCGCTTACCGGCTGCAAGGAGACCTCGCCGTCCGGCGATTGCAAGGACAAGACGTAGGTGATTCCCTGCCGGTGGGGAAGGATATCGAACCAGGAAGATTCCGCATCCATATCCACCGTCTCAGGGCCGAATGTCAGCGGCTTCCAAATATGGGCCGGAGGATTTTCCGGATCTACGGCCAGTTCCTCCAAATCCCCGTTTTCAAGTATGCGAATCCCCCCCAGGCTGTCGCCAGCCCTATTGCAGAACACAATGGTCTTTCGATTGGGGGCCACAGCTGCCGTTGTGTCGAAAGGGTCCAATCCTGCGGGATCCCCTTCTGCTTTCACAATCCAGGCTTGCCGGGCCAGCCGACCGATTTCCGCTGTGAGTGCGTCGTGCAGCTGAATGAGGCGGGCCCGCTCGGCGCTCTCCGCCACGTGTATATTGCTGGTCCGCAGCAAGGCCAGCACCACGCCGGCCAGCAGGACGGAAAGGGTACCGGTCACGATCGCCTCAATCAAGGTGAATCCGGACTGTTTCACGGTTCCCGCCAGAATACTTCGCTGGTGCTTCGCGCCAAGGTCACGGAATCTTCCCGGCCTTCCGAGGTCCATTTCAACATGCCCGAAATGCGGCGATAAGAGATGGGCCGGTAAGAGGTAGGATCGTTCGGATTGCCGAGATATATGCTCGACATCGCGAAGGACAAACTCAACTGGCAGGGAACCGGTACGGCTCGACTCGCGTCCAGGACGCAATCTTCCGGGGCGGGAGCAATCAAAGTAACCGGATGCTTGGAAATATGGTTTGTCGTGTCTTCCAAAGCGCTTTGCAGGATGCGGACTGCCTGTCTCCGGAGATCGTTCCGCTTCTCCGCAATCCCGCCGCTCCGGATCAAGGATACCACAGCGAAGACCGCCAGGCCCAAGAGCAACGTGGCCACCATGACCTCCACGAGCGAGAACCCGCCCTCGGACGGGATGGCCTTTGTGGCGGAAAGGGATGAGGGCGGCATGCTAGCGATAGGGAACGGAGGCTTGGACGTCGTCCTCGGACAGATCGCGGACGACCACGTTCGGTTCGTCGATGGTGACCTGGTACCGCTCCGGATCCGGCAGGAACAGATCAAGCTCGTTCGCGTCCAAGCTGGGATCGAGGCCGGTCTTGCGCCAATAGACATTGGCGGCGACGGCGGCCGTCTGGGCCAGGCTTTCCACCACATCCTGCTTCTGATTCTGGACGTACCTGGTATAGATGGGGATGGCCATGGCGGCAAGGACCGCCATGATAACGCCCACGGTGATGGCTTCGATGAACGTAAATCCGGGAGAGCCCTGGAATAGGGCCCTCCGGAAACGGTTCCCGGCCCATTCCCGCGATTCCACTCACGCCTCCCGATGGATTAGTCGGCGGCGGGAGGGGGAGCGGCAGCGGCAGTCGCGAAGGTGTAGGGATCGGAGTCTTCGTCTTCGGCGCCTTCCAGGTGGTTACCGATGATGGTGTTACCGCCTTCGTTCCGCAACCTGATGCCACGGGGCACCACAAGACGGGCTACCACCTCGCCGCCGTCGTCTGTGCATTGCAGTTCATTCGCGGGTGAAGGATTATTGCCCGTGATATCCTCGCCGGCGGC
>CBILQL010000374.1:0-5619 GCA_966238865.1 uncultured bacterium | reverse complement strand
ATACGTCCACCTTCGCGCCCTGCAGCTTGAGGCTCTCGATCAGGTTCTCGTCCAGCTCGTTGCTGGCCATGATGGCCGCTTCCGGGAACCCGCCTTCGTCCAGGATCCGCCGCGCCTCCCGGCTGAGGTAGGCCAGATCTCCCGAATCCAGGCGGATGCCGGCCAGCGCGTGGCCCGACTCCCTGAGCAGCCTGCCGGCGGCGACCGCATGCCGCACGCCGCGCAGGGTATCGTAGGTGTCCACCAGGAAGACGCCGTTCCCGGGCATCGCGCGGGCATAGGCCGCGAAGGACTCCGCCTCCGTTCCGAAGGCCATCACCCAGCTATGGGCATGGGTCCCCTTCACGGGGATCCCGAAGCGCAGGCCCGCCAGGGTATTGGAGGTTCCCGCGCATCCGCCCACGTAGGCGGCGCGGGTGGCGGAAAGCCCCCCGTCCGGCCCCTGGGCCCGGCGCAGGCCGAACTCGATGACCGGATCGCCCTGCGCCGCCTCGCAGACACGCGCCGCCTTGGTGGCGATGAGGGTCTGGAAATTGACGATGTTGAGCAGGGCGGTCTCCAGGAGCTGGGCCTGCAGGATGGGCCCCTGCACCCGGATGAGGGGCTCCAGGGGGAAGACGGCCGTACCCTCCGGCATGGCGTCCAGGGACCATTCGGGACGCAGGGACTCCAGGTAGAGGAGGAAAGCCGGCTCGAACAGGGGCTTCCCGTCATTTCCCCTGAGACCGGCCAGGAAATCCAGATCGGATCCCGCGAATCGGTAACCTTCCAGATACTCCAGCACGGGCTGCAGGCCGCACGCGACGGCATATCCGCCTTCGAACGGGTTGGCGCGGAAGGTGACGTGGAAGGTCGCCGGGAGCCCGGCCATGCCGCTTTTCCAATAGGCATGCGCCATGGTGAGCTCGTACAAATCGGCGAAAAGCCCGGGCGAATCCAAATCCCACCCCCCGGCGCCCAGGTCCGGGCGCAGACGGTCCTGTCAAACAATCCCGTGCGGACCGGATGCGCAAGCGGAAAAACCCCGCCGGAACGACATGCGGAAGTCACGCCTCCGATTCGGAGAGCGGCCGGGCATTTGGAATCCCGCGTAACGCAGGATTTGCTGGAGGATGGAGAGCGGGCCTCGGAACCGGTTACCTACGCCGGACTCCTCGCCGCAGCGGAGGGCGTGGCGGAGGGCCTTTCCGCGCGGAATCCGGCCCCCCATGTCGGCAAGACCCCGTGATCCTCTTGGCATTTGAATTTCAGCGCCGGAAATCAAGATCCGCTTTTCCTGTTTCCTTTTCCGGGCGCGGCAAACATTTTATAGTACGGGGAAGGTAGGCCCGGACCGGGGATTTTTGTCGCCACGCATGCTCCCATGGAAACCGCCCCCGCCATCACGACGCAGCCCGATCCGGGCCTGGCCGCCCTCCTCAGCCCCCGCTCCCTGGCGGTGATCGGCGCAACGGACCGCGAAGGCAGCGTCGGCCGGGCCCTCCTGGAGAATATCCGCCGGGGCGGATACCGGGGCCGGTTGTATCCGGTGAACCCGGGGCGGGGCTCCGTGCTGGGATTGCGCGCCTACCCGTCCGTGCTCGCCATCCCCGACGAAGTGGATGCCGCGGCCGTGGCCGTTCCCGCGGAACGGGTGGAGGGCGTGGTCGGCGAATGCGCGCGCAAAGGGGTGCGCGGCGTGGTCGTCCTTTCGTCGGGCTTCAGGGAATGCGGCGGCGCGGGCCGGGCATTGGAAGCCTCCCTGGAGAAGACGGCCCGCTCCCTGGGGATCGCCCTGATGGGCCCGAATTGCCTGGGACTCATCAATACCGATCCGCAAGTCGCCCTGAACGCCACCTTCGCGAACCGGCTTCCGCGCCCGGGCGGACTCTCCTTCCTTTCCCAGAGCGGAGCCCTCGGCGTCTATGCCCTGGAATTCGCGGCTGCGCACAGCATCGGCATCCGCTGGTTCGCCTCCATCGGCAACAAGGCAGTCCTGAACGAAAACCACCTGCTCCGGGCATTCGGCACGGATGGCCGGACCCGGGTGATCCTGGCCTACCTGGAAGACTTCCACTCCCCGGAGACGTTTTTCGAACTGGCCGCGGACATCGCCTCGGGACCCGACCCGAAGCCGGTCGTGCTGCTCAAGGCCGGGACCGGGACCGTGGCCCGTCGCGCCGTCGCCTCCCATACGGGGGCCCTGGCGGAGAAGACGGATTTCCTGGACGACCTCTGCCGCCAGTACGGGATCATCCGCGCGGCGAATCTGGAGGACCTGTTCAACCACGCCCTGTGCCTTTCCCGCCAACCGCTGCCCAAAGGCCCGCGCGTCGCCGTGGTCACCAACGCGGGAGGGCCGGCCATCCTGGCCTCCGAGGAGGCGGAAAGAGACGGCCTGGAGCTTCCGGAACCCGGACCCGCGCTGCGGGACGCCCTCGCCGGAATCCGGGACTCGGCGACGGCGACGAGGAATCCGATCGATTTGCTCGGCGATGCCGATGCCGGCGCTTTCGGACGCGCCATCTCCATCCTGCTCGCCTCGGGCGAATTCGATTCCATCCTGGCTGTCAGCACTCCGCAGAGGATGACGGACATGGCCTCCGTGGCGCGGGCGATTGCCGGGCAGCGCCGGCCAGCCTGCACGGCAGGCGTCGCCCTGCTCTCCTCCCTGGCCGAATTCGAGGTGCCTTCCGGGGGCGGGAGGATCCTGGACGAGGCGGGCATCCCGAACTATCCTTTCGCGGAAAATGCCGTCCGCGCCCTGGAAGCCGCCTGCCGCTTCCAGGCCTGGCGGAACCTCCCCCGGACATGGCCGGAAAGCGCCGGGCGGGCCGATGGCGGCGATGCCCGGGCGGATACCGTCCGGACGGTGCTGGAGGGCGCGAGGCGGGCAGGCCGCAGGTTCCTGCCGGAATCCGATTGCGCGGCCGTGCTCCAGGCCTATGGAATCGGCCGCCCCCGCAGCCTCCTGGCCACGTCCCGCGCAGGCTTGTTCGCGGCCTCCCGTGAGCTGGGTTTTCCCCTGGTGGCGAAACTGGAATCCCCCGACGTCCTCCACAAGGCGGATGTGGGAGGCGTGATCGCCGGCATCGGCGACTTCGCCGCCCTGGAACATGCCTACGACACCCTGCTCCGGCGCGCCGCGGCGGCGAAGCCGGGTGGGGCCCGGGTACAGGGCGTGCTCCTGCAGGAAATGGTCCGGGAAGGCGTGGAATGCATGGTTGGCGCGCATCGGAATCCCCGTTTCGGCGTCCTGGTGGCGTTCGGCCTGGGCGGCACCCTGGTCGAGGCCATCGGGGACGTGGTGTTCCGCCGGGCCCCCTTGAGCCTGGAGGATGCGGAGGGCATGATCCGGCAGATACGCGCCCGAGCCGTCCTGGGACCCTTCCGGGGCCGCCCGCCACGGGATGTGCAGGCGCTGCGGGATTGCCTCCTGCGGCTCTCCTGGCTGATGGCGGACTTCCCCATCCTGTCGGAAGTGGATTTCAATCCCGTATTTTCCCTGGAATCCGGCGCCGTGGTCGCGGATGCGCGCATGGTTTTGAGGACGGACGAAGGTTCCCGGGAACCGGGAAACCGGGATCCCGCAGATTGAAGCGGCACAGAAAGGAGGGAGTTATGGCAGGGAAGTTCTCTGGAAAGGTGACTCTGATCACGGGTGCGGCATCCGGCATCGGCAAAGCCACGGCCCAGGCGTTCGCCAGGGAAGGGGCGAAGCTGCTGCTGGCCGATACCCAGGAAGCCGAAGGAAATGCGCTGGCCGAATCCCTGCGCCGGGAAGGCGCGGCGGCCGCCTTCCTGCGTTGCGACGTGTCCCGGCCCGCGGAGGTGGAAGGCATGGTCGCGCGCGTCATGTCGGAATTCGGCCGTTTGGATGCGGCCTGCAACAACGCCGGCATCGAAGGCCCCCAGTCCCGGACCGCGGACTGCGAGGAAGCCGACTGGGACCGGGTGATCGCCGTCAACCTGAAAAGCGTCTGGCTGTGCATGAAGCGGGAGATCCCGGCCATGTTGGCGGGCGGCGGCGGCGCCATCGTGAACATGTCCTCCGTCGCCGGCCTGGTGGGTTTCCCGGGATTGCCGGCCTACGTGGCCAGCAAGCACGGGATCCTGGGATTGACGCGGACCGCCGCCCTGGAATACGCCGGTCAGGGCATCCGGGTGAACGCGGTCTGTCCGGGGGTCATCCATACGCCCATGATCGACCGGTTGGTGCAGGAAAATGCCGGAATGCTGCAGACTTTGACCGCCGGTGAACCGGTAGGCCGCATGGGTAAGCCCGAAGAGATTGCCTCGGCGGTGGTCTGGCTCTGCTCGCAGGAGTCTTCCTTCGTCACCGGCCACCCTCTGGTCGTGGACGGCGGCTGGGTGGCTCAATAGGGGAAAGCCTGCCTATCGCCGGCCGCCGCGGAGCTCCGACGAGATGACGCCTTCGACCGATTGGCATGCCCTTGCGATTGAGGCCGTCGCCGAGCGGTTGCGCGCCGATCCAACCCGGGGATTGAGCGGAGACGAGGCCCTCTCGCGATTATCCAGGGACGGACCGAATGCGCTTCCGGAAGCCGAGGGGCCGGGAGCGGCGCGGCTCTTCCTGTCCCAGTTCCGAAGCCTGGTCATCTGGGTGCTGCTGGCGGCGGCCGGCGCGGCCGCATTTCTCCGGGAAGTGACGGATGCGGCGGCCATCCTCGCCATCGTGTTCCTCAACGCCGTCATCGGGTTCTACCAGGAATACAGCGCGGAGAAATCCATCGCCGCCCTGCGGAAGCTGACGGCCCCTTCCGCCCGGGTCCGCAGGGACGGTGTGGTCCGGATAATCCCGGCCCATCAGGTCGTGCGGGGGGATCTCGTCGAATTCGAGACGGGAGACCTGATACCGGCCGATGCCCGCATCGTGGAGCAGGCCGATCTCCGCTGCCTGGAATCGATCCTGACCGGCGAGAGCGAAGCCGTGGAGAAGACCACGCTGCCGCTCCTGGCGGAGGATCTCCCGCTGGGCGATCGCCGGAACATGGCGTTCATGGGAACCAACGTCACGGCCGGCGTGGGGCGCGCCCTGGTGACGGCCACCGGGAAAGCCACCGAAATCGGGCGCATCGCCAGCCTGCTGGAGACGGCGGCGATCGAGGAACCCACTCCCTTGCAGAAGCGCCTGGATTCCCTGGGACGCACCCTCGTCTGGATTTCCCTCGGCCTCGTGGCGCTGCTGTTCCTGCTGGGGATTCTCCGGGGGCTCGAACCCTACGAGCTCCTGCTGACCTCGATCAGCCTGGCGGTGGCCGCCGCCCCGGAGGGGCTTCCCGCGGTGGTGACCGTCGCCCTGGCCCTGGGCGTACGGCGGATGGCGCGGCGGAACGCCCTGATCCGACGGCTGCCCGCGGTGGAGACCTTGGGCTCCACGACGGTGATTTGCACCGACAAGACCGGAACCCTGACGGCCGGCGAGATGACCGTGAGGGAACTGTACCTGGCGGGCGACATGTTCCAGGTCGACGGCGTCGGTTTCGATCCCGCGGGCCAGGTCCGTTTCGCCGGCGGCCCGCCGGATGGAACCCGGTCGCAGCGGCTCCGCCTGCTGGCCTCCATCCAGGCGGGGACCCTCCAGGCGGAGGTCGCCGAGGAAAACGGGCGCTGGGTGGT
>CBILQL010000373.1:0-5632 GCA_966238865.1 uncultured bacterium | reverse complement strand
CGCGCCGATTCCCGCGTTCAATTCCTCGATGTCGGCGAGCGGGAAGGTCTGCCGCAGGAACCTGCAGAATCTCGACGAGTACCGGGACGGGACGGATGCCGAAACCGCCCCTTCGGTTATCGAGCCCCCGATGAAGCCGATGCGCACAGTGTCCCCCGAGCGGCACTTCGACAGGAAGCGGCCGAGGCGGAAGTTGTTGCCGGTTTCGACGATCGCGCGGCCGGAAACCGCGTCGCCGGGGAACGCGGCGCCGGATACCGTGAAGGCCGTATCCCACCATGCGATAGGTTCGACGGTAAAGGCGGAAGGCCCTCCGGAATCCGTCGGCGCCGGTTGGCAATTCCAGAGGAACGGCAGCATGCACAAGCTGCAAAAGATTCTCGCGGCCAGGATCCGGCAATACCGATCCGAGGCCGGTTTCGGTCTGTCCTGCATGCCCATGTCCGACGATTGACGCTACTTGGGAATATAAAGAATGGGGAAACCGGACGGCGAAAATCTCCCCGCCCTCCGAATTTGAGTAAATTGATAGCCATGCAGGAAGCCGGCCACCCAGACGATCCCATCGATCGCCTCATCGCCCAGTTGGCAGCCCTGCCGTCCATCGGGCGGAAAACCGCCCAGAGGCTGGCCTACCATATCCTTTCCCAGGATTCGGACTCCGTCCAGGCCCTGGCCGGGGCGCTGATCGACGCCAAGACCCGCATCCATCCCTGCGCCGCATGCGGCAACTGGACCGAATCCGAGCTCTGCCGCGTCTGCGGGAACCCCCGCCGCAACCAGGGTCTCATCTGCGTGGTCGAGAAGCCCTCGGACATCCTCGCCTTCGAGCGGTCCGGGACCTACCAGGGCGTGTACCACGTGCTGGGCGGGACCCTGTCCCCCCTGGACGGCATCGGCCCCGCCGATCTCAACCTCGCCCGGCTCTGGGAGCGCGCCTCCGATCAGGCCGAGCTCATCCTCGCCCTCAGCACCGGCGCGGAAGGCGAGGCCACCGCCACCTACATCGTCCAGAAGCTGCAAGGGCGGCCCGTGCGCATCTCGCGCCTGGCGCGCGGCATCCCGGTGGGCAGCGAGCTGGAATACGTGGACGAGCTCACCATGCAACGGGCCCTCGAGGCCCGCGTCCGGATCTGATCGGCCGCATGGAGATCAAATCCGCCGCCTTCGTGGTCTCCGCCCAGGAGCCCTCCTCCTATCCCGCCGACGGGCTGCCGCAAATCGCCGTGGCCGGCCGCTCCAACGTGGGCAAGTCCTCGCTGCTCAACATGCTCATGGGACGCAAGCATCTGGTGAAGACCAGCGCCACGCCCGGCAAGACCCGGCTCATCAACTTCTTCCGGGTCGAGGAGCGCGCCCCGGCGCCCCGGGCCTTCCACCTCGTGGACATCCCCGGCTTCGGCTACACCAGCACGGGCCTCGACTCCCGGCGGCAGATGGAGGCCGCCATCGAGGCCTATTTCCGAGGCAGCCCCACGCTCAAGGGCCTGCTCTACCTGGTGGATTCGCGCATCGAGAAGAGCGCCATCGACGACGAGGCCCTGGAATGGCTGCGCGGCTTCGACTTCCCCCTGCTGCTGGTGGCCACCAAGGTGGACAAGCTGAAGAAGCAGGAGCGCAAGCGCGCCCTGGAGGCCATCGCCAGCCGGCACAGCCTGCCGGAGCCGCCCATCGCCACCAGCTCCGAGGACGGCACGGGCCGCGTCGAGGTGCTGGAGCAGATCGGAATCCTGCTCGCGGGGGAGTGAGGCGTCGGCTGGGTATCGGCGGCTTATGCCGGATTCATCCGCTTTTTTTCGACACAAACTGCTTCGTCGTCGACGTGTAATTGATCAATTCGGATCCCCAATGGAATTCAATCCAGTAACCGCCGGAGATGCGTTGGTAATAGACCTCGGCATTGTAGGGTCCGGCTGAAAAGAGAGGTTTCAACCCTGTCTCGCCCAAACTGGCCGGATAGGCGCCCTTCTCACTCCTGTACTGGTCTATTCGAAAGATGTACGACTGCAACTCGGCTTTGATCTTTTCCTGGTTGCGGACGATTCTGAAGTGATAGACCCCGTAGCCGATAATCGCGAGAAGCAGCGGGTAGAGCAGGATGCGACGCATGGCGGATGATTCCTTTCCTCGGGGTGGAGCCGTCGGAAAAAGCATACCATGGCCGGGGCCCGGCCGGCATCAATCCGCGATGAGGATCCGGAAGGATCGGCCCGCCGACCCGGGTAACCGGGCTGTCGCGTAATACGCGCCGGCTCGGAGGCCGAGCGGAGACAGGTCGATTCGCACCGGGGCCTCCGCGACCGGGAATCGCTTGCTGTAGAGGACCGCGCCCTCCGCCGAACGTAGGCTGAATTCGACCGGGCCGCCCCCGGTTCCCGTCAGGACCAGTTTCCGATCGATCTGCTCCAGGCGCATCCCGCCGGCAATCAGACGCTCCGCCACCCCCGTGGGTTGTCCCACTTTGACCGCGTTCGAAGCCGCGCCCAGGCCGCCCATGGCATTCGCCGCCCGGACGGTCAGCAGGTCGCCGGCCGCCGCCGCGGCGGCGTCATAGCCATTGGTCGCGACATTGGCCAGGTATTTCCCGTTCTTGAACACCACCCAGCACAGGGCGTCGGCATCATCGTTCCAGGCCAGCTTGGAGCCGTTCACGGTCACGACGGGCGCGGCGATTTGCTTGGCCAGGACCTGGGGCTGCCAGTTGTCGGAGCCGCCCAGGACGGCGGCCACCGTGTATTTCGCGGCGTCCGCGTCGCTCAGGACGGGATTCAACTGGACTGTGGATCCGCTGGTATACGACTTGCGGCGCTGGCTCAAATCGATCAGGGCGCCGGAAGCGTTCCGGCTCCGGTATTCGGCGAAGAGCTGGGGGTTGGAATTCATCGGATCGCCCCAGCCGGCCGCGGACGGGAGCTTCTTCATGGTGGTGTTGATGAACACCGCCTTCGCCGTATTCCAGGAGCGTCCCAGGACGAATTCGGTGACGGTTCCGTCGATGACGCAGTCCTTGAACACGTAGCCCCAGGAGGTCGTCGTCGAGGGGGCCGAGATGGCGCTCTTCTTCATCTCCCACAGGAGCACGCCGTTGAAGAACACGTCGCCGTCGCCGCAGATGAAATCGGTGGTGCCGTGTATCTGGCCGCCTTCCCAGTAGGTCCGCTTGCCCTTGGTGTAATAGGTGTCCTGGGTGCTCAGCAGGCGCACGTTCTTGTAGATGAGCTTGTTCCCCTGCTCCTGGACCGCGACGTGGCGTCCCGTCTCGTTGTAGCTGGCGACGTCCCCGTACTTCGCCCGGTTCATGATGGTCAGATCCTGCAGGTAGAGGTCGTTCGCGCCGTTGAAGTACAGGGTCGCCGTGATGCCGATGCCTTCGCTGACCGATTTGTTGTAGACGACGGTCTTGTCCTCGCTCTGGCCGACGAAGGACACGTTCGAGGTGGTGAAGGTCGACTTCTGGTTCGCGTCGCCGGTGAGGCCGCCGATATTGTATTCGCCGTCCGGGAAGAAGAGGATGAACCGGTTGGCGGCTGAGGCCCCCTTGGCCGCCGCCGCCATGGCAGCCTTGAAATCCCCGTCCACGCCGACCACGAAGTCGAGCTTTTTCCTGGCGGCGGCCGCGCCGGAAACGGCCGCGGCCAGAATCAGGGCGGCCGCGGCTGCCATGCGTCCCGTTTTCTTCATTTTCCCGGCGGTATTGGATGCCATCACACCCCATAGGATAGTTTCAATTGCCTTTTTTTAGGGGTCGAAACCTTCCGTCACCCCGGAAACCCCTGGAAAACGGCGCAGTTGCCCGCTCCCGCCGCCAATATCCCAAACCCCTCCAATCCCCGAAGATACGCCAGGTTCCCTTGCCTCCCAACCATGTGTAGAATGGAGGCGGATTGGGGACCGACGCGCGGTCCCGGCCCGAGGAATGGATTCCGAAGATGACGCGACTGCTCGCCTGGTTGGGGCTCCGGTACCGCATGTCCTACGTGGGACGGCTGATGGAGCTGGGGGTGCACGCCACCTGGTGCGCCGTGCACCGGGAGGGGAACCGGAAGCAGAGCCTGGACCAGCTGTACAGCCAGATCTATTTCACCGGGGTGGAGGCCATCCCCCTGGTCGCCTTCCTGGCCCTGGTGATCGGCAGCGCCACCATCCTGCAGGCCACCACGGTGATGCCCAAGATCGGCGCCGGCGATTACTTCGGCAACGTGATGGTGGTGGTGGTGATCCGCGAGGTGGGGCCCCTGTTCACGGCCTTCCTGGTGGCGGGCCGCACCGGGTCGGCCCTGTGCACCTACCTGGGGAACATGAAGGTGCAGCAGGAGATCGACGCCCTGCGGACCATGGGCGTGGACCCGGTCCGCTACCTGGTGTTTCCCAGCTTCGCGGCCACGGTCATCTCCATGTTCTGCCTCACCATCATCTTCAACCTGGTGGCCATCCTGGGCGGCTTCTTCCTGGTGCGATTGCTCTCGTCCCTGCTTCCCGAGCTCTTCGGCGAGACCCTGCCCCTGTCGCTTTTCGTGGACCGCATCCTCGCCTCCATGGGGCTCCTGGACGGCCTGCTGGGGGTGGTCAAGCCGGTCTTCTTCGGGGTCCTGGTGTCCCTGATCGCCTGCTTCCACGGCATCAGCGTGGGCAACGATGTGCGCCAGGTGCCGGCCGCGACGACCAGCGGGGTGGTGAACTCCTTCGTGTGCATCACCCTGTTCGACTCCCTCTTCGCCATCCCCTTCCTCGCGCGCCTGGAGCTCCTATGAGCGTGGTCGTCTCGGCGCACAACCTGCGCTTCGGCTACCCCGGGCACGAGCCCCTGCTGCGGAAGGTCAGCTTCCACGTGCTTCCCGGGAAGATCCTGGTCGTGTGCGGGCTGTCGGGGCAGGGGAAGAGCACATTGCTGCGGCTGCTCATCGGCCTGGAGCGGCCGGACGGGGGCGTGGTGCGCCTCCTGGGCAAGGACATCTCCTCCCTGGGCGAGGGCGAGTTCAACGCCCTCAAGAAACACGTGGGCTTCGTGTTCCAGAACCCGGCCCTGCTCTCCACCAAGACCATCTGGGAGAACGTGGCCCTGCCCCTGTACTACCACAACATCGGCGACGACGAGGAGATCCGCAACCGCGTGGACAACGCGCTGGAGATGCTCCTCATCAAGGACTTCCAGCACCAGTACCCGGCCTCCCTGAGCCTGGGCATCCTCAAGCGCGCCGCCGTCGCCCGCGCCATGATCATGCGGCCCAAGCTCATCCTCATGGACGAACCCACCGCCGGGCTGGACCGCATCAGCCGCGCCGTGCTGCTGGCCCTGATCGCCAACATCCGCCGCATCAACCACGTCTCCATGATCCTGGTGACCCACGACCTGCTGGCGGCCCGGGAGCTGGGCGGCGAGATCGGCGTGCTCAAGGAGGGCGAGCTGCTCGAGCCCATGGGCTTCGACCAGCTCAAGAACTGCCAGGACTCCTTCGTCGAATTCCTGTTCCGCCAGCTCGAGGCCGAGTCCGCGGCCGCGGGGGAGAAGGCGGCATGATCAAGCAGAAGCTGCTCCGCCACCGCAACCTGCTCACCGGCTTCTTGGTGGCCAGCGCCCTCGTCACCTTCGTGGTGCTGATGGCCACCCTGGCCCACAAGAAGGGGGTCTTCG
>CBILQL010000372.1:0-5639 GCA_966238865.1 uncultured bacterium | reverse complement strand
CGCCGGCGCCGGTCACCACTACGCGCAATCCTTCCAGGGAAACAGCCATGGGGCCCTCCGTTCTCCCTGGAAAGGTATCTTCCCGGGCTGATCGGCACAATGCCCATACGATGCCGTCCGCGGACGATGCAGACCGCGGCGGGAAGGTTTCAGTGGCGTGAGGGCTGCGCCACCTGGGGGGCGGCGGCCTGGCGCACGGCGGAATAGTAGGAGACCCGGTTCCGGCCGTTCTGCTTGCTGAAGTACATCGCCTTGTCGGCGTTGTCGATTATCTCCTGCTTGGAGCCGCCGTCATAGGGGAAGGTGGCGGATCCGATGGACACGGTCACCCGCAGGATCTTGTCCTCGTTCTGGATCTGCAGGGCCTCGACGGACTTGCGGATGCGCTCGGCCAGGATGCGGGCCTGGGCCTCGTCGGCCTGGATGAGCACCACCACGAACTCCTCGCCGCCGTATCGGGCGCAGTAGTCCGTGTTGCGGATGGAGCCCTGGAGGGCCTTGGCCACCATCTGCAGCACCAGGTCGCCGACGGGATGCCCGTAGGTGTCGTTGAACTTCTTGAAATGGTCGATGTCCATGAGGAGCAGGGTCAGGGGCGTGTTGTAGCGGCCCGAGCGCTCCAGCTCCATGGTCATGATGTCCTGGAACTTCCTGTGGTTGGCGATCTGCGTCAAGCCGTCGATCGTGGCCAGCTTCTCCATCTCCGTGTACATGCGGGCCTTGGTCAGGGCCGTGGTCACGTTGGCCATGATGGTCTTGAGGAGCTGCAGCTCGGGCTGGGAATAGCTGCCGTCGCGGTTGGACTCGATGCCGACCACGGCCCAGACCGCCTGGCGGTCGTCGTGGATGGGGGCGATGAGGATGTCCTGGGGCCTCTCCTCGGGCGACTCCTCGCGGTCGAAGCGCACGAAGCGCCTCTCCAGCCGGAAGCCCTGGGTCACCATGGCCCGGCGGTTGCGGAACACGCTCCCGTACAGGCTGCGGTCGTTCTGGATGTCGAATTCCATCCCCTCCGCGAGGGTCCCCTTGTCGCCGAGGACGCGCCAGATGGTCCCCTTGGAGGTGGCGGGGTTGTAGGCGCAGATCACCACGCGGTTGTGCTCGAAGGTCTTCATCACGCTCTGGGTGAGGGTGTCGATGACCTCCTCCGGCTTCAGGGCCTCCGAGAGCTTCTTGGAGATCTCGTACTGGGTGTCCGCCTGGATGGCGTACCGGTTCATCTGGTAGGTCAGCTTGGCGCTGGTGATCATGGCGCTGGCGATCTGGGTGAACCGGTACATCAGCTCCTTGTGCTCGTCGTTGAAGGCGCGGACGTTCTCGGAATCGACGAGCAGCAGCCCCTGGATGCGCTTGCTCTGGTTGTCCATCACCCGCATGATCATCATCGAGTTGATGTTCTCGGCATGGGAGTAGTACTCCAGCTCGCCGGTGTAGGACTTGAGGTTGCCGGTGATGAAACCGGCAGGCTTGTTCACGGCCGATCCGATGATGCCCTTGCCGAACTCGATCACGCAGTCGTAGTTGAGGTTGCGGCTCTTGGTCACCACCGAGTTGATGACCAGCTTGTCGCCCAGCTCGGAGATGAGGAAGCCGATGGAGGTGTAGGCCTTGAAGTTGCGGCTCATGAAGTACACCACGGTGTTCAGGATGTCCTTCATGTCGCGCAGCGCCTGATCGCCCTGGGTCTCCAGGTACACGCGGCTGAAGAACTGCGTGGCCGCGGCCGGATCCATGCTCTGGCCGTCCTGGCTGAGCACCACCGAGCCGCTCGGGGTGGGCGCCTTGCCCTGGGCGGCGATGGCGGCGGGCACCTCCGGCTCCTTCTGGGGCTTGGGGGCTGCGGGCTGGGGGCTGCGGCGGACGAGGAGCAGGGGGGCCTGGAACACGCTCAGAGCCACCACCGGGAAGAACACGGAGAAGAGGTAGTCGTACATGTTCTCCACCGGGGCCTTGGCGAGGCCCGGCAGAAACGGGCCCAGGATCCGGTTCGCGGCCTCCGAGAGGGCGGCGAGCACGAGCAGGAAGAGCGTGTAGATGGAATGCATGGGGCTGGCCAGGGTGCCGATGAGCCCGGCGGCCGCCAGGGCCGGCAGCAGGTTGAGGCGGTGCCCGATGCCGCCCAGGGCGTGCACGGCGGCCCAGGAATAGGCGAACAGCCAGGCGGACCGCCAGAAGGCGCCGAGCGCGTATTGCGATTCGCCGTGCCGGGTCAGGGCGAAGAGGAGGGCCGCCTGGGATCCGAGCACCACGACGAGCATGAACTCGTAATTCCCGGCTCCCAGGACGGGGACGTATTGCGCCCCGAGCAGGCTGACCGCGATTGCGCCTGCGACGGCGAGTGTGTTGGCGAGATTGCTCATGACCAGGAGCCCGGCTCCAGTTTGGGGATGGCGTGGAAAATTTTCAATTCCCCTGATATTATCTTTTCGAGTTTACAATTTATGGCCGGCCGAATTCTAGACCACGATCCGAAGGTCGCCAAGCGATGGCCCTACCGGACCTTGAATTTCCTTCCGTCCCGGCAGCTTTGGCGGTATCTGACCTGGAAAAGCGGCGGCAAAGGGCCGGAAACCCAGTTCGAAATCGGTAAAGCCCTGCAGGAGACCCGGCGCATCCTTATAGCATTGCCGGAATCCCTGGAGGAGCTGCTGATCGCCTTGCCGGTGGTCCAGGCCCATTTCCAGTCCTTGCCGGAAGCGGCTATCTGGCTCCTCGCCGGTCCCAGGGAAACCCCCTTCCTTTCCTCTATTTTCGGCAGCGAAAGACTGCTCACGTTGCAGCCGGAGGAATTCTACATCGGGGAGGAGCATTACAAGGACTTGCTGAGCCGGGTGCAGGGAATGCGGCTGGACATGGTGCTCAATTTCCGCGCCGACACCCCTCCCCTCCTCCACGCCCTGCTGCGCATGTCCCAGGCCCCCTTGCGCATCCAGTTGGGGCAGGAACCGCCCCGGCCTTTCGCCAACGTCATCCTCGCCCCCGCAAACCCCGTGAACCACCTGGGCCATTTCCAGATGGCCGCCCGGCTCTGGGACGCGGCCGGAATCCCGCTGGCCGGCAAGTGGTCGCGTATCGCCCCGCCCGAGGATGTCCTGGCAAGGGCCGACGCCCTGCTCCACGCCGCGGGGCTCAAGCCGAAATCCACCGTGATCTTCCCGTGGCAGGACCGTCCGGTGATGCAGCAATTGCGCCTTTTCAAGGAGCAGGGAGCCGCCGCCAAGCGGGAAGGGATTTCCCTGGCGGTGCTGCACTCGGATGGGGGGCTCTTCGCGTCCGCCGAGCCGCCCCTGGAAGTCACCGCCGCCTGGCCCTGCCTGCGGACGGATTCTCCCGGGACCTTGCTGGGCCTGTTCGCCCTCGCCTCCGGCGTCGTGGGCCTGCGCGGTCCTCTCCTGCTCCTGGCGGGGATGACGGATACGGACGTGACGGGATATTTCGGTACGGAGGACGCGCCCTACGATACGAGCGCGTTGAACAGCCGGTTGCGGGTGGTGCCGTTGGAGACGATGGGGTCTTAGGAAACTTCCGGGGGGCGATCCGTTTTTTGTTTTTCGTTTTTTGTTTTTCGTTGGGAGGGCCTAACCAGGCATACACCCCTGGGACATCCCCAACGAAAAACGAAAAACAAAAAACCTCTTCATAAATACTTTGCCAGCCGCTTCTCCGCCTGCACCTTCTTGACCAGCTCCTTGATTCTCGGCGCCAGCTCCTTCGGCAGGACCATGGTGACCCCGCCGTGCTGGACGATGAGGAGATTGTCCACGCCGAATGCGGCCACCAGGCCGCTGTCGGTGAACAGGGTGTTGCCGCGGGCGTCCAGGGCCAGGCACTCCCCCACCTTGCGGTTTCCGGCCTCGTCGGCGGCATGCAGGCGGTCAAGGGCCGCCCAGGATCCGATGTCATCCCAGCTGAACTCCGGCACCACCACCCGGATGCCGGGAGCCTTCTCGAGGATGCCGTTGTCGATGGAGATCTCCGGCAGGCGCTTGTAGACGGCCGCCAGCTTCCTGGCGAAGGCGGGGCTCTTGGGATTGAGATCGCCGGCCTTTTCGAAAGCCTCGGCGATGGCGGGCTGGTGCGCCCGGAACTGCTCCCAGAGATAATCGACCCGCCAGGCGAACATGCCGCTGTTCCAGAAGAAGCGCCCGGAATCCACGTAGGCCTGCGCCGTCTCGCGGGCCGGCTTCTCATGGAAGCGCTTCACAGCGAAGCTGCGCAAACCCTCCACGACCTCTTCCCCGCCGTCGGTCTCGATATAGCCGAAGCCGACCTCGGGCCGGTCGGGCCGGATGCCGAAGGTCACCAGGGCATTTCCCCGGGCTGCCAGGGAGGCCGCCGCGCGCATGGCCTGGGCGTATTTCTCCGGAGGCGCGATGGCGTGATCGGCGGTGAGCACCCGCATCACCCCTTGCGGGTCCACCCTCTGGATGAGCCGGGCGGCCAGGGCGATGGCGGCGGCCGTGTTGCGTCCCCCGGGCTCGGCGACAACCTGGATGCCGGGCTTTTTTCCGATCAGGGCCTTCACCGGTTTTTCCAGGTTCTTGCCGATGATGAGCCGGATGAGGCCGCCGGATTTCAGTCCGGGGCCCGCGGACTTCTGGAAGGCACGGATATTGGCCACCGTGTCCTCGAGCATGGACTTCCGGGTTACGAGGGGAAGCAGCTGCTTGGGATGCTTGGAGTTGGAATAGGGCCAAAACCGCTCACCACGGCCTCCGGCCATGACAATCGGATGAATCATGGGGTCCTGCTTTGGAAAGCAGGAAAATTTAGAGCCTGGGGAAAACAAAAACAACCCCAAAAAAAACCGGCGCAGAATGTTCCGGCAGGGCGTACCTTCCAGGGGGGCGTTATATTATAATACGGTAAAGCGGGTGTTCCGGAATCTCCGAAGGGGGGTGGCCGGGAGGGCACCGGAAGCGGCGGTCGAGTTTCCGTAAGTCATGGCAGCACAATGAAATCGAGCAAATTCGTAAGCCGGATTCGCAGCCAGCAGGAGCGGGACAAGGAGTTCGTGGACCTGCACATGCATTCCACCTTCTCCGACGGGGCCCTGTCGGTGCGGGACCTCATCGACCATTGCCACGAAAAAGGCCTCGCCGCCATCGCCATCACCGATCACGACAACATCGATTCCTACGAGGAAGGCCGGGAGTACGCCGATTCCCTGGGGATGGAGCTCATCCCGGGGGTGGAGCTAAGCTCCAATACCGACGGCAGTGACATCCACATCCTCGGATATCTGTTCGACCACACCCATCTGCGGCTCAACCGGACCCTGGTCGAATTGCGCGCCCGGAGGGAGGTCCGCGCCATGGAAATCGTCCGGCGGCTGGAGGAGCACGGCATCACCCTCAGCTATGATCGGGTCGCGGCCAGGTCCCATGGCGGAAGCGTCGGCAGGGCGCATATCGCCGCCCAGCTCCTGGAGGAGGAGTACGTCGCCACCTTCCAGGAGGCGTTCAACAAATACCTCGGGAACGACGCCGAGCTCATGCACGAGGTGGAAACGGTGAAGCTCACCCCGGACGAGGCCATCCGTCTCATTCTCGAGGCCGGCGGCATTCCGGTGCTGGCCCATCCGGCCAAGACGAACCGGGACGATCTCCTGGACTCGCTGGTCGACAGCGGCCTGATGG
>CBILQL010000371.1:0-5642 GCA_966238865.1 uncultured bacterium | reverse complement strand
AACTTGTCCTTGGACAGGGGGAGCTGGTAGAGGGTCCGGGCCGTTCCGGAGGCGCGGGTGAAGATGATCTTGTCGTCCCGGGTCGAATAGCGCGGCCCCCCCGGGACCACGGCCCCGCTGTCGAGGACGCGGAAGGTTCCCGTGAACAGGTCCGCGGCGACCACGCTGAAATTTCCCGCGAACTCGTCTATCAGATCGAAGACGACGTTGAGGGAGCTGGTGCGGGCGAAGGATGGGTTCCCGACGCTCACGCCGGCCGGCAGGGAGGGCAGGAAAGGCGTGATGAGGCCCGTCTTGACGTCGAGCAGGTTCACGTTCCAGAATTCGATGGGATTGCCCTGGGCCTGCGGCACCCGGTTGAGGGCGTCGTAGAGGATGCTCTCCCCGGTCGCGTCGAATTCCAGGGCGTCGGCGTAGACCACGTTGTTGGTCTGGGTCCCCTGTCCCGCGGAAGGCGTGTAGAGCTGCACGGCGCGGCTCTGCTCGGGATGGGCCAGGTCGATGAGGTGAATTTTCCCGTCCGGAGACTTGGTGGTGGCGGCGGCCGTCTTGCCGTCGGGAGAGACGGCGATGGAGTTCCAGGCGCCCGTGGGCCCCACGACCCGCTCGCCGGCGGCGTCGATGGCCCGCATGGCGTTCTTGGAGTCGATGAACAGGATCAAGGACCCGTCCCCGCTGACGGCAACGGATCGGCCCGAGCCGGTGGACACCTGGGTGGTCGTCAGGCGGGTGATGTCGGTGTCGCCGACCACCACGGTCTTGGCCATGTACAGGCTGCTGTCCCCGGCCTTGGCGCTGATATAGGCCACGTATTGCGGTCCGGAGGCGGGAGCCCGGTCCGCGGGCCTCTGGGCGGGAATGTCGGTGGACGTGGCCGATCCGATTCCGACCGCGGTGAATCCCTCCCGGACGGCCGCGACCTCTGGGGATTCCGCCCCGTACAGGTCCGTGGCCGCGCGCACTGCGCCGAGGCGCATGTCCATGAACTGCGAGCCGGAGTTGAGGTAGCGGGCTTCCAGGACCCGGTAATAGATCTTCTCGGTCTTCTCCCGGCCGATGGCGCTGGCGATCCGGTAGCAGGCATGGTTCGGGATGCCGCTGTTGACGTGCACGCCGCCATTGTCGCTGCTCAGGGGCAGCTTGACGAACTCCAGCATGTGGGACGGCTGCCAGCCGGAACTGGACGGCCCGCTGCCGCCGTTGTGGGGATCCTGCATGTCGCGGAGCCCCCCGGAAGCCACCGTCGGCGAATTCACCACGTCCTCGCCGATCTTCCAATCGTCGCGATCGATCATGGCCCCGAACACGTCGGCGATGGATTCGTTGAGCGCGCCCGACTGGTTCCGGTAGTCCAGGTTCACCGTGGCCTCGATCACGCCGTGGGTCATCTCGTGTCCGGCCACGTCCAAGGCCCTCGCCAGCGGCTTGAAGACCCGCGAGCCGTCGCCGTAGGCCATCAGCTTCCCGTTCCAATAGGCGTTGTCCATGGCCTTGCCGCCCGAGGTGACGTGCACGGCCGCGATCATTGTGCCGCCCGCCCCGTCTATGCCCCTGCGGTTGAAGGTGGACAGGTAGTACTCGTACACCTTCGCCATGTTGAAATGCGCCGAGACGGCGGCCGCGTCGGTCCAGGCGTTGTTCGTCGAAGTGACCTGGTTGACCCGGGTGAGATCCGTGTTCCCGGCGGTCAAGGTCCACAGGGCGCCGCGGGGATTGTTGGGCAGGCCCGTGCTGGCGGTGAATCCCTGGCGGGTGCCGTCGATGAGATAATAGGTGGAGCCCACCTGGTAGGTGTTGATGGAGCGCGTCGTCCCGAACAGATCCTTGGCGTCCGCGGTCTTGGGTCCGTCGGCGGCGCTGGCGTCGTACTTCGCCAGGATCGCGCCCGTGGCGCCGTCGATGAAATACCTCCACCGCTCGCACAGGTTCGGCCGTATCTCCACGCGCCAGGCCCGGTGCACGGCGCCGCTTTCCGGATCGAGCCAGATGTTCCGTTCCGCGGTGGGGCCGGCATACTCCAGGAGGGCCCGGATTCCGGCGTCGAAATCCTCCAGGCGGGTCTTGCCGCCCAGGTCCGCGGTCGCGCGGGAGATCGCGGCGCCCGCATCCAGGCGCCACGACGACCCGCCGGGGAGGACCGGGGTGGGGGGGTAGCAGGCGTTGACGGCGTAGAGGGTCCCGGCCTTGTCGAAGTGGGCGGTGATCTGCCCGTTCCACACGGGAACGCCTTCCACCACCTGCTGGAAGGTCTCATGCCGGCTTCCCAGGGCGTCGACATGCTGTCCATGCAGGTTCAATTCGGCGGCGGGGTCGCGCAGCTTGAACAAGGCCCGGTTCGCCTGGAAATAGGCCAGGGCGCGCGCGCCCGGCTTGGCGGCGAGGCTCTGGGCATCCAGGCGGAGGTCCGGCGCGCTCAGGGTGCGCCCGTCGAGGAATGCGGGGGTGCCGAAGGCCGGGTTCCAGTCGATGCCGGGGAGGTCATCCCGTACCCTTCCGGGTACTGGGAGGGTGGCCCAGGGACGGGTTTTGAGCTGTTGGAGGTAGGGGACCGCCGCGCGGGCCGGAGCGGCCGGCGGGACCGGTGCGACCGGCACGGTGGCTGATGCGGCTTTCCGGGCGGGACCGGGCACAGCCGGACGGGGGAGGGCCAGTTGCCTTGCCATGGCCTTGAGATCCGAATTCCCGATGCGAGGCCCCGCGGAGCCAGGGTCTTGGCCCGCCGCAGTCGGGGAATACCCCCGGGCCGGGAGCGCCGCCAGGGCGAGCGCGCAAAGCGCCGCCAACGGCAATCCGGTTTTCAGGCGAAACTCTGTCCTGGAAGCTCGCATCACGCTCTCCGCATCTGGGTCATCGTCGGGATTATACTTCGGGATAATCTATCTACAATCCTACCGCCTGCGCCACTGACATTCTGACGGCGCCTGTCTGGGAAGGAGTTGATCCAGCGGCATCGATCCGGCGGCAACGGGCGATTCGCCGGCCGCGCGGCCCAAGGCCGATTTCAGCCCTCGGTTTTGAGGCGCAGGAAGAAGCGGAAAACCGCCTCCGCGAGGTTCTGCGGATCCGAGATCACGTCGAAGTGACGGGGCGAGAACATGGCCGGGAAATGCTCGCGGGCGCGGTGGTCCACCGCGAAGGCATGGGTGAGTATTCCCTTGTCCCGGGCTTCCCGGAACGCCTTCTTCACGTCTTCGATGCCGTATCGCCCTTCATAGGCGTCATAATCGCATGGCCGCCCGTCCCCGATGAGCAGGATCGCCTTGCGCTGCGCCGGATGGGACTCCAGGAGCCGGGAGGCATGCCGCAGGACCGGTCCCATGCGCGTATAGCCCTGGGGCGCCAGGCCGCCCAGCCGCTTCACGGCCCGGCTCCAGGGGGAATGGAATTCCTTGATGGGGAAATATCGGCAGGCGCGGCGGGTGTCGGACGCGAACCCGGCGATGGCGAAGTCGTGCGTGAGCGTCTCCAGCACCTCTCCCAGGCAATACAGGGAGCCGCGCAGGGTTTCCAGGACATGCTCGCCCTTGACCCAGGCATCGGTGGAATCGCTGAGATCCACGAGGACGAGGGTGGCGATATCCGAAAGATCGCGATGGCGGTGGACATGGAGGTTCTCGGAGGGCGCGCCTCCCGTCCGCATGCGGATGCTGGCGTCCACCAGGGCCTCCAGGTCGAACTCCTCGCCCACGGGCTGGGCCTTGGCGCGCAGGTAATCCGTGGAGAACTGCGAAAGCCGCCGCTTGAGGGAGTGGATGCGCGAGCGGTATCTGGCCTGGGCGCGGGTCTCCCATTCCGGATCCTCTCCGGAAAGGTCGGTGACCCTCACCCAGGCCCAATCCTGCCGGTAGGCCCGTCGGCGGTAATCCCATTCCGGATACGGCAGCCCCTCGGCAGGGCCGCCGGCGACCTCCAATTCCAGGGGGGACATGAGCATGTCGGCGCGATAGATGCTGGCGGTCCGATCCTTGGAGCGGATCACATGGCGCATGTCCAGCTCCTTCAAGGCCTCCTCATGCCCGCGGAGATCGTCCGAGCCGTCCAGTTGCCGATCCAGCCCTTCGAATTCTTCCAGGGTCTCGACCTTTTCGAAGACATGCTCCGGGACGTCCGGTGCCTTGAAGTCCTCGCCGGCCAGCACGTCCACCTGGGTCCTGCCCCGGCCTTCGATTTCGGTCGCACCGCGGTCGGGAAAGCGGCCATCCAGGCCTTCCTTCGCCTCGCCCTCGGCCTGTTGCGCCGCGTCCTCGCCGTCCGGAGCGGCGCGGAGGGTAGTGAAATGGCGGCGCCAGGGAGCGTCCGCGGGCAAGGAATCCAGCTGACGGAGATAGGCGCGATGCAGGGCGGGGTATTCCAGTCGAAGCAGCTCCGGCAGGTCCGGCTCGCCGACCGTCTCGCGTATGGAAAGCGCCGCGAGGGTGGTCTTGACCCGGTAGAATTCCCGGTTGAGCTCGCGGTCCGCGTGTCCGCTGCACGCGGCGGGAAGGCAAATCCGGTTTCCGGCGCGCAATACCGTTTCGTCAGTCTCGAAGAGGACGACTTTCCTGCCGGCGACGAGGTGGGCGAAGTAGAAGAGCTCCATGCGGAGCTCGGCCAGGGACGCCTCCGCGTCCAGGTACGGCTTCCTCCGCCGGTCGGTCCAGAGCCTCTCGAAGAGCGCCCGTCCGCCCCGAAACAAGCCTTCTTCCCAATCCAGCATGGGGCCCTACAGGGAGTTGTCTATCAATTGCTTCAGGGCGGCGCGGGCGTCCGGGTCGTCCGTGAGCGCCTCGGCCAGGGCGGTGAAGCAGGCCGCCCGCGGCGGCAGGCCTGCGCTGACGAGCTTGCCCGCGGCCACCAGCAGCCGGGTGCTGGCGGTTTCCATCAGGGACAGCTCCTTGAGCGTCCGCACCTTGCGTGCGATTTTCACGAGCGCCCCGGCGATCGCGGGATCCACTCCCGATTCCCGGCGGACGATGGCGGCCTCCGCGTCGGCCTCCGGGTAGCCGAAGGTCAGCCCCACGAACCGCTGGCGGGTGGAGGGTTTCAGCTCCCGCAGGCTTTTCTGGTAGCCCGGGTTGAACGAAACCACCAGCATGAAGGAGGGGGGAGCCTTGAGGGCTTCTCCCGTCCGATCCAGGAACAGCTCCCGCCGGTGATCGGTCAAGGGATGGATGGCCACCATGGCATCGGAACGCGCCTCGGCGATTTCGTCGAGGTACAGGATCGAACCCTGCCGGACGGCCCGCGTAAGGGGCCCGTCGCACCAGACCGTATCCCCTCCCTGGAAGAGATGCCGGCCCAGCAGATCCGTGGCGGTGGTATCCTCGTTGCAGGCCACGGTGACGAGGGGACGTCCCAGCTTCGCGGCCATGTATTCCACGAAGCGGGTCTTCCCGCACCCTGTGGGGCCCTTGAGCATCACCGCCAGGCCTCCCTTGTCGGCGGCCGCGAAGACGTCCTCCTCGCGGCCGACGGGGAGGTAGAAGGGGAGATTCGGCGTCTGTACTCCCATCAGCCCTCCCATTTGGGGGTCCCGTAGCGGATGAAGTTCAGGATGAAGTTCTTCATGTCTTTCTCTCCAGGTTGTTGTCTACGAATCGTTCGTTTGCCGGGTCGGCGCGGACGTCAGCTGCGTTGCACCGTTCGTCCGTGTTGCCAGCATC
>CBILQL010000370.1:0-5666 GCA_966238865.1 uncultured bacterium | reverse complement strand
CGGCTCCCCTCGCCCACATCCGTGGGCTCAGGGCTCCCTGACTCATAGAACTTGCCGCTCATCCACCCCTGAGTCTGCCGGTCGCAGGGTATAGCGGATAGCAGGCTCGGGCCTCGTCCGGCAGCCTTGAAAAAGCTATCGTTAAGGGCGGGAGATCCTATACTCATGGTGCAGCCGGCCACGGTTCGCGAGCCCCTCAAGTTCAAGCCCATCCTGCAATCCCGCCTCTGGGGTGGCGACGGGCTGTTCCATCGGCTGGGGAAGGGGACTGCCGGGCAGGATGCCATCGGCGAAAGCTGGGAGCTGTCCGACCGGGAAGGGTCGGCCAGCGTCGTGTCCGACGGACCCTTCGCGGGGCAGAACCTCCGGGATCTGTTCTCGCGCCATGCGCGCGACATCCTGGGCGATCAGTACGTCCCCTCCCTGTCCCAGTTCCCGCTCCTCTACAAGTTCATCTTCGCGCGGGAGAACCTGTCGGTGCAGGTCCATCCCGGCGAGGGATCGCCACTCGGCGAGAGCAAGACCGAGTGCTGGTACATCCTGGACGCCCCCGAGGACGCCCAGCTGATCCTTGGCATGGCCGGGGACGGGAACCGCGAAGCCGCCCTCGAGGCGCTGACCTCCAGGGATTGCCTGTCCGTCCTCAACAAGGTGCCGGTCAAGGCCGGCGACATGTTCTTCATCCCGGCCGGCACCGTGCATGCCATCACCGCCGGCCTGCTGCTCTACGAAGTCCAGCAGAACTCGGACACCACCTTCCGGCTCTATGACTGGGACCGGGTGGACGCCTCCGGCAAGCCCCGGCCCCTGCACGTGAAGGAGGCCGCCCAGGTCATCGACTTCCGCAGCCACGGGAAGCACGGCATCCGCCCGCTGGCCCTGCCCCGCGACAACCACCGCGAGGAGATCCTGGTGGCCTGCCGCCACTTCGCCATCTCGCGGCTGCGGAATTGCCGCCAGGAAGCCTCCCTGGGCGGAGGCGGCCGCTTCCGGGTGGTCACCGCCATGCGCGGCGCCTTCACCCTCCACTGGGACGGCGGCTCCTGCGCCCTGGGACTCGGAGAAACCTCCCTGATACCGGCCGCCTGCCCCAATCCCCGCCTTTCGGAAACCGTTCCCGGGTCCGAGGTCCTGGCGAGCTTCATCCCCGAAATCCGGGAGGAGATCGTGGATCCGCTCCTGGCCGCCGGCCATTCCCCGGAGGCCATCCGCGACCTGGGCGGCATCGACGGCCTGATTTATTAGAAAGGCGGGCCTTCCGCCCGGAAGGCGGAAAACCCGCCTATGCCCGTTCGCCCGATGGGTCGGGCTCGCGGATCTCACCTTGCTGGAAACCAAGGCGCATCGAAGAGAAGATCCTCTCCGGCCCTAAGTACATTGTTGGAAATGATGATCCCCCGCCCGCCCCATCTCGGCTTCGGCCTGGGCCTGCGCATCCCGCATTACGCCCATATCTTCGAGCACCGGCCGGCGGTGGATTTCTTCGAAATCATCTCCGAGAACTTCATGGACGCCCATGGGCTCCCGTCGCGAAACCTGGACCGGGTGCTGGAAAGCTATCCGGTGGTGATGCACGGTGTGTGCATGTCCCTGGGATCGCCCGGCCCGCTGGACATGGACTACATGCGGAAGCTGAAGGCGCTGGCGCGCCGGACGCGCGCGCCCTGGTTCAGCGATCACCTGTGCTGGACGCGCTTCGGAGCCCACCACTTCCACGACCTGCTGCCCCTGCCCTACACCCCGGAAGCCGTGGCACACGTCGCCGAGAAGGCCCGCATCGCCCAGGACTTCCTGGAAATCCCCTTCGGCATCGAGAACCTCTCGTCGGTGGCGGAATTCTCGGCCTCGCGGATGCCGGAGTGGGAATTCTACCGCGCCGTGGTGGAGAAGGCCGGCTGCTTCATGATGCTGGATGCCAACAACATCTACGTCTCGTCGCGGAACCATGGTTTCGATCCCATGGAGTACGTCCGCGGGCTGGATCTCTCCCGCGTCCTGCAAATCCACGTGGCGGGCCATACCGACAAGGGCGCCTACGTCCTCGACACCCACGACCACCCCGTCCGCGACGAGGTCTGGGACATCTTCAAGGCCGTCTACGCCGGCTGCGGCGGCGCCAGCACCCTGGTGGAATGGGACGACAGCATCCCGTCCTTCGTGGAGACCTACGCGGAAGTGCTCAAGGCGAAGGAGCTGGTGGAAGAAATCGCGAAAAACGCCTAGAAATCCGTCACATATTACATCCGCCCAGGCCCTTGCACTCGTTCTTGCCCTTGCAGGAATGGGCCTTGCCGGCCTTGTCGGCGGGAATCCCCACCTTCTTGGCGGCGGCGTCGATCTGGGCCTGGGTCATGGCGCAGCCGCCCTGGCCCTTGCACGAGTTCTTGCCCCTGCAGCTGTGCTTTTCCGGAGCGGCCGGCGCGGCATCGGTCTTGGCGGCCGGGGCCGCGGCGCCTGCGGTGGCGGACTGGGCCGGGGTGGTGGCTGCCGGAGCCGTAGCGCCGGAAGCGGCCTTGCCTGCGGCGGCCTCGGGCTTGGACCCGCATCCGCCCGCGCCGGAGCAGCCATGCTTGTCCTTGCCGGCGGAGGCCTTGGCGGCCGCAGGCGCGGCGGAATCAGCCTTCGTGGATGGGGCGGTCCCGGCCGGCTTCGCGGACTTCGCGGTGTCGGGCTTCGAGGCGGCGGGAGCGGTCGCGGGAGGGGCTCCCGCGGCGGATGCCGGCGCCGAGAGCAGGCCGGCGGCGATGCCGGTCATGGCGAGCTGGGCGAACAGGGTGGACGTCTTCATGGATACCTCCGTGAGGATGGGGATTCCGCTTCCCCGGCGGACGATCCCCCCGGGCGCGGATAAAGTAGCAACTATCCGTCAGGCGTCGTAATTCAGGATCGGCGAGAGCCACTTCTCCATGGTCTGCAGGTCCATGGATTTCCGCGCGGCATAGTCCTCCACCTGGTCCTTGCCGAGCTTCCCCACGCCGAAATAGCGGGACTTGGGATGGCCGAAATACCACCCGCTCACCGCCGCGGCCGGCAGCATGGCGTAGCTCTCGGTGAGGCGCAGGGAGATCTTCTCCTCCACGCCCAGGAGCGAGAACAGCTTGCCCTTCTCGGTATGATCGGGGCAGGCGGGATACCCCGGCGCCGGGCGGATGCCGCGGTATTTCTCGCGGATCAGCTCCTCGTTGCCGAGGCTCTCGTCCGCGGCGTAGCCCCAGAACTCGCGGCGCACCCGGCGGTGCAGGGCTTCGGCCAGGGCCTCGGCCAGGCGATCGGCCATGGACTTGGCCATGATGTCGGAGTAGTCGTCGTGATCCTTCTTGAACGCCTCCAGGAGCTTCTCCAGGCCCACGCCGGCGGTCACCGCGAAGGCGCCCAGGTAGTCGGCGACGCCGGATTCCTTCGGGGCGACGAAGTCGGACAGCGCCAGGTTGGGCTGGTCGGCGGGCTTGTCGAGCTGCTGCCGCAGGGTGCCGAGGGTGGCCAGCACCCGCTTCCGCGACTCGTCGGCGTAGATCTCGATGTCGTCGCCGACGCTGTTGGCCGGGAACAGGCCGAACACGGCCTGGGCCGTGAGGCTCCTGTCCGCGACGATGCGCTTCAGCATATTCTGCGCGTCCTCGAACAGGCGCCGCGCCTCCGCGCCCACCACCTTGTCCTCGAGGATCCGCGGGTAAAGGCCGGCCAGCTCCCAGGTCTGGAAGAACGGCGTCCAGTCGATGAAGGGGACGATGTCCGCGAGCGGGTAGTCGGCGATTGCCTTGACGCCCAGGAAGGCCGGCTTGGCGATCTCGCCGGCCGCGGCGGAGGCCCGCCAATCGACCTTGAGGCCGCGCTTGCGGGCCTCGGCGAGGGGCAGGAGCTTGCGCTCGCCCTGCTTGGCCTTGTGATCCTCCCGGAGCCTCCCGTAGCGCTCCGTGATCCCGGCCATGAACTTGGGGCGCAGCTCCTCGGACAGCAGGCTGCCCACGGCGGGCACGCTGCGCGAGGCGTCCACCACGTGCACGACGGGCCGGGAATAGACGGGGGCGATCTTGACCGCGGTGTGGGCCACCGAGGTGGTCGCGCCGCCGATGAGCAGGGGGATGGTGAAGCCCTCGCGCTCCATCTCCTTGGCCACGTGCACCATCTCGTCCAGGGACGGGGTGATGAGTCCGGACAGGCCGATGGCGTCCACCTTCTCGGCCTTGGCGGTCTCCAGGATCCTGTTCGCGGGCACCATCACGCCCAGGTCGATGACCGTGTAGTTGTTGCAGGCCAGGACCACGCCCACGATGTTCTTGCCGATGTCGTGCACGTCGCCCTTCACCGTGGCCATCAGGATCTTCCCGGCCTCGCGGGCGCCGGCGGGGTTCCTCTTCTTCTCCTCCTCGATGTAGGGCAGCAGGACGGCCACGGCCTTCTTCATCACGCGGGCGCTCTTGACCACCTGGGGCAGGAACATCTGCCCCGAGCCGAACAGGTCGCCGACCACGGACATGCCCGCCATGAGCGGGCCCTCGATGACGTCCAGCGGCTTCGGGTACTTGAGCCGCGCCTCCTCGGTGTCGGCCTCGATATGGTCCACCAGGCCCTTCACCAGGGCGTGGGAAAGCCGTTCCTCCACCGTGCCCTTGCGCCAGGCCTCGTCCTCGGCCTTGGCCTTGCCGGCGTCCTTCTTCACGGTCTCGGCGAAGGCGACGAGGCGCTCGGTGGCGTCGGGGCGGCGGTTCAGGAGCACGTCCTCGACCAGCTCCAGCAGGTCCTTGGGGATCTCCTCGTACACCTGGAGCATGCCGGCGTTGACGATGCCCATGTCGAGGCCGGCCCGGATTGCGTGGAACAGGAAGGCCGAGTGCATGGCCTCGCGCACCGGGTTGTTGCCGCGGAAGGAGAAGGAGACGTTGGAGATGCCGCCGGAGACGTGGGCTCCCGGCAGGTTCCGCTTGATCCATCGGGCGCATTCGATGAAGTCCACGGCGTAGTTGTTGTGCTCCTCCATGCCGGTGGCCACGGTCAGCACGTTGGGGTCGAAGATGATGTCCTCGGGCGGGAAGCCCACCTGCTCCGTCAGGAGCTTGTAGCTGCGCCCGCAAATCTCGGTCTTGCGCGCCAGGGAGTCGGCCTGGCCCCGTTCGTCGAAGGCCATCACCACCACGGCGGCGCCGTACTGCCGCACCAGGCGGGCCTGCGCGAGGAACTTCTCCTCGCCCTCCTTGAGGCTGATTGAATTGACGATGCCCTTGCCCTGCACGCACTTGAGCCCGGCCTCGATCACCTCCCACTTGGAGGAGTCGATCATCACCGGCACCTTGCAGATGTCGGGCTCCGAGGCGATGAGGTTGAGGAAGCGGGTCATGGCGGCCACGCCGTCGATCATGCCCTCGTCCATGCACACATCGATGATTTGGGCGCCGTTGTCCACCTGCTGGCGGGCGATGGCCAGGGCGTCCTCGTAATTGCCGGCCTTGATGAGCTGGGCGAACTTGGGCGAGCCGGCCACGTTGGTGCGCTCGCCGATGTTGATGAAGTTGGAGTCGGGCCGGGCGGTCATGGCCTCGAGGCCGGAGAGGCGCAGCCAGGGGCGGGCCTCGGGCACCTTGCGGGGCGCGACGCCCTTCACCGCCTCGGCGATGGCGTGGATGTGGGGCGGCGTGGTGCCGCAGCAGCCGCCGACGATGTTGAGCCAG
>CBILQL010000369.1:0-5671 GCA_966238865.1 uncultured bacterium | reverse complement strand
CCTTCGGCCTCGATCCCCTGGTGCTCGGCAAGACCTTCGCCGAGGCCCGCAATTGCCGGAAACAGAAGATCCGGGTCAACACCTTCATGATCGCCAAGGACCCTTATCTGGTGGAATTCGTGGAGAAGTTCAGCCGCATCTGCGGCGGCAAGGCCTTCTACACGGGCCTCGACGACCTGGGGGAATTCCTCTTCGTCGACTACGCCGGGAACCGCCGCAGCCGCCTGCGGTGAGCGGCCCCGGCCTGCCGGTCAGCCAGGGGCGTCGTCGGCGGGGGCCCCGCTGTCCACGGCGATGCCGTTCCCGCCCTTGAGCTTCACGCTGTACATGCTCTCGTCGGCGCGCTGCCGGAATTCCTTGATGGACTGGGCCGTCTCCTTGCCATCCTCCGCCGGCTGCAATTGCGCGATGCCGATGGAAAGGGAGGTGGGCTCGAGCTTGAGCCTGCGGTAGGCCGCCAGGATGCGCTCGCAGGTGACGCGGGCCCCGTCCGCCCGGGTGTCCGGGAGCAGCAGGACGAATTCGTCGCCGCCGTAGCGGTAGGCGGAGTCCATGTCCTGCCGGAGCTCGCTCTGGAAGATGTTGCCCAGCATCACCAGCAGGTGATCGCCCGCCTGGTGGCCCTTGGTGTCGTTGTACTCCTTGAACTTGTCCACGTCGATGAGCACCGCCGAGACGGTCCGGTTCGGGAACCGGCGCTGGGCCTTGATGAGCCTCGAAAGCTCCGCGTTGAGGTGCCGCACGTTGTAGAGACCGGTCAGGCTGTCGGTGATGGACAGGCGCAGGAGCTGGTCGTTCTTCTCCTGGAGCTGGCTCTCGAGCTGCTTGCGCTTGGAGATGTTGCTGCAGTTGAAGACCTCGCCGATCACCTCCTTGTCCCGGTTGAGCATGCGGGTGACGCTCATGGACAGCCAGAGCTCCTGGTCCGATCCGCTGGGCTTGATGCGCAGCTCCTGGGCCTCGGCGGAGCCCTTTTCAGCCACCCGCGCGAGGATGGCGGCGATCTCCTCCGGGCTTTCGAAGAGCGTGTGCACCTCCTTGCCCAGGACGTCGGTCTGGGAGAGCCCGAAGGCGCGCTCCGAGCCGCGGTTGAACTTGAGGATGCGGTGGTCGGCGTCGGTGGTGAAGATGATGTTGCCGGAGTTGGTGATGACGGATTCGAAGTACCAGGCCTTGGCGTCCAGGCGCTTCTGCTTCAGGGAGAAGACCTGCACGTCCTCGAGGAAGAGGCCGGCCTTGCGGTGCAGCCAGATGCCCACCGATCCCACGGCGACGAGCACGGCATAGGCGAGGGGCGGGAAGAAGCGCAGGGACAGCCAATGCGTCCCCAGCGCCGCCGCGAGGAACAGGGCGTAGGAGGAGAATGCTTTCCAGCCTCTAGGGGTCATCAGGGACCATGAAGTATCGTTCACTGCCGGGACCGGCGGCACGCGCCGGGTCCCGTCCCGCTCCGATTGTACCCTTCGGGCCGGGGCGAAGCCAACGCCGCGGCGAAGAGAGGCGATAATATAGCACCATGCGGTACCGGGGAGGCGGTGGGAGGCGTTCCCGGGAACGGCCCGTCCCCCGGACGCGGCCGGCGCCTTGCGCGGGGCCGACGCTCAGGATGGGGCCGGGGCTCCCAGCGACTCCTCCTCCCGGAGGGCGGCTTCGAAGCGTTCCCGGCGAAGTTCCAGGTGTCGGCGGATATCCTTGAGGGACAGGCCGTTGACGGCTATCCGATAGGCTTCCCAAACCACGCTGTCGCCGGTCGCCGCCGCCAAATCGCGCTCCGCCGACTCCAGGCCGAGCAGATCGGAGGGATAGGCGTCGCGGGCCAGGCAACGCCGCAGCGCATCGCGTACTTTCGCCCGGCCGCCGCCCGGATCCGGATGCCCGCCGTCGCCCGTTCCCGCCCGCGGCACCGTCCGCCCGTCGAGCAGGTCCATCAGCGGCGCGGCCCTCCGCTGGTGGGGATGTCGGCCGCCGTCCGGGCCGCGCAGGATCTGGCAATCGCGGTCGGGATCGCGCGCGGTTTCCCAGCAGGGAACCCCCGGGGGCGCGGAACCTTCGAGCAGGAAGGCGGCCACCTGGACGGCGGACAGGGCCTCGAGCCCGGCATGGGGGGAGCCGAGGTCCAGGGTGGACGGGAGTTCCAGGGAGGTTTGCAGGACGAAATGACCCCGTCCGTACGGTCCCGTCTCCACGGGATTGGATGGGCCGAACAGGGCCAGGGTAGGGGTGCCGCAGGCGGCCGCGAGGTGCATGGCCACGGTGTCCCCGGCGACGGCCATGCGGGCGCGGGAGTAGATCCAGGCCGCCCCCAGCAACGTGGTGCGGCCCGACCAGTCGTGGACGCGGGCCCGCGCGGCGGCGGGCAGGGAGGAGAGTGCGGTCAGGACGCGGTCCACCACCGGGCGTTCCTCCGGCGCGCCGGTCAGGACCACGTCGTGGCCGGCCCGGACGCAGGCCTCCGCCAGGGCGGCCCAATGGGCTTCCGGCCACCGCTTGCCGGGCCAGGCCGAACCCGGGTGGAAGGCGAGATAGCCTTCGCCTCCCTCCCAGCCCTCCGGGGGGCGCAGTTCGGGCAGGCAGGGAGTTCCGCTCCCGGGCAGGGGCCAGGACAGGCGGTTGCCGGGGTCGAGCAGTTCCCGCGCGGCGCGCACGTACAGGTCCACGGCGTGCCAGCCGTTGTCCCGGCGCGCGGCGGGGACGGCGAAGAGATGCTCCAGGTACCGGGAGCGCACGGCGAAAAGGCGCCCCTCCATCAGTTCCAGGCCGGCCTTGCGATCGGCCGGGACCAATCCTTGCAGGATCCCCCCGTAACGTTCCTGGAACAGGTTGAGCGAAAAGGCGTATCCACCGGCGTCCAGGCCGTCGAGGAAGCCTTCCAGCGCCGCGAGGACCGAGCCGGCGTCGCCGGCCTCCCAGGAATCGCGCAGGCGGCGGCGGGGCAGGGGATGGGCCCTCCGGATCAGGGGATTGCCTTCGGCCAGCTCCCGGCACTCCTCGCCGACCACGTAGTCGACGGCCAGGCCGGGGAAGGCGGCGCGGATGCGCGCCACCGCGAGCAGGGCCATGACCACGTCGCCGGGATTATGGGGCAGGATGACGAGCAGGGGGCCGTTCACGTCTGCCCGTACCTTTTTTCCTTCCGGGTGGCCTGGCCCATGAGCAGGCCCGCGAGCAGGACGAGCTGCTCGCGCCGCGACAGGCTCTCGCCTTGGGCGAGCTTGGTTTCCGCTTCCCGGAAAAGGCGGCTGAACTCCTGGGGTTCCACCCACCAAGCATGGCATTTCCGGGCCGCCCAAGGCAACGGCACGATCCCGTCCGGCGCGGCTTTTGCTTTGAAACCGGCGGGTTTGCAGTTAATTTTCCCCTATGCCCAAATATGCCATCGCCTTCGCGTCCTCGAAACCCGCCGTCATCCACCAATTGGTGGAGATGGACTCCCGGGATGCGGCGCTGCGCTTCTTCTTCAACCAGTTCGTGGGCGACGGGTATTCGAAGGATGCCGAAGGCTTCAGCTATTTCAAGGAGGACTTCTCCGATCCGGAGAATCCCCTCGGCAGCATCCTCGAGGTCGGGGGCTAGCCTTGTCCGCGAAGCCGTTGCGCGTGGGCGTCCTCATGGGCGGCATCTCCTCGGAGCACCCGGTCTCCCTGGTATCCGGCACGGGCATGCTCAACAACCTGGATCCGGCCCGCTTCCGGGGCTTCCCGATCCTGATCTCCCGTTCCGGGGAATGGTTGTGGCCCGGCGAAGGCGCCCAGGCGGCCCTGAAGGATTCCGCCGAAGCGCAGGCCTGCCTGGCTTCGCCTCCGACGGGTTGGGAGCGCGTGCGTTTCCCGGAGTTCCGGATCTTCCCGCGCTGCGACATCATGCTCATCGGCCTGCACGGCGTGGGCGGCGAGGACGGCACCCTGCAGGGCTTCCTGGACATGGCCGGACAGCCGTATACCGGCAGCGGCATGCTGGGCTCGGCCCTGGCCATGGACAAGATCCGCGCCAAGGAGGTCTACCGCGCCGCCGGCATCCCCACCGGCCGTTCGCGGGTGCTCAATCCCGGGGAGTGGCCGGCTGCGCGCGCCCTGGTGGAGCGGGAGTTCGGCTATCCGGTGGTGATCAAGAATCCCCTGGGAGGCTCCAGCATCGGCGTCGGCATCGCCAAGGATGCCGCGGGATTCGACCGCCTGTTCCCCGAGGTGAGCCGCGGCGCCCAGCGCGTCCTGGTCGAGGAGTTCCTGACGGGCCGGGAGGCGACCTGCGGGTTCCTCGCGAATTCCGCCCCGCTGCCGCCCACCGAGATCCGTCCCGTCAAGGACGGCTTCTTCAATTACGAGGCCAAGTACCAGGCCGGCCGCACCGAGGAGATCACGCCGGCGGGCTTCCCGCCCGAGGTGATCGCCGAGATGCAGCGCCTAGCGGCCCTGGCCCACGCGGCCCTGGGTCTCTCCGTCTACAGCCGCACCGATTTCATCTGCACGGGCAAGGGGCCCCATCACGGCCTCTACGCCCTCGAGACCAACAACCTGCCCGGGTTCACGCACACCTCCCTGCTGCCCCAGGCCGCCGCCCACGTGGGCCTCGGCTACCGCGACCTCCTGACCAAGATCATCGACGAGAGCCTCAGGAAATAGCCTCCCCGCCCTCCCGAGCCGAAGCTTGTCCCTTCCTTCCCGCACTTTGGTCCTCGATCTCTCGGCGTCGCTGTTCCTCGGCATCGTCGACGGCGAGGGCAAGGTGCTGGCCCGCCGCATCCGGGAGGATGCCCGGGGGGAGACCGCCCACGATCTCCTGGACGAGGCCCTGGCCGAGGCCGGCATCGGCCCCGAGGGGCTCACGGCCGTAGCCGTCGGCGCCGGGCCCGGCAGCTTCACCGGCATCCGCGTCGCCGTGGCGATGGCCCAGGGCCTCTGCTTCGCCCGCCGCCTGCCCCTGCATCCCTTCTCCTCCCTGGAAGCCATGCGCGCCAGCGTCCCGGGGGCTCCCGGGCGCCGGTCCGCCGCCGTCATCGCCGCCAACGCCGGTCGGTATTACGCCTCCCTGGGCGATCCGCCGCGGGAAGCGCTGGTCACCGCCGCCGACCTGCTGGCCCGGGCCGCCGGGGACGAGGTCCTCATCCATTCCGGGCCCCTTCCCGATCGGGAACGCCTGGCCGCCGCTTTCCCGGCCTCGGCCCTGATCCGCCTGGAGGAGGCGATGGACTTCGCGCGCGTGGCCGCCCTCGCCCTGTCCCGGGAGCCGGTGCGCGACGGCGTGATCCGCCCCAATTACCTGATGGCCTCGGCCGCGGAGGAGAAACGGCTGGCGGCGCTCCCGGCGGCGGACATCGGGGGCGCGGCCGCGGGCCAGGACCCGGCAAGCGCGCCCGCGGACGGTCCGGTACCCGGCGGATGACGCGATGACGGTAACTCCGGTGCGACTCCTGCGCAGGTCCGATCTCCCCGGCGTCCTGGCCATCGAGGCCGAGGCCAACCCCATGCCCTGGCGGGAGGGGGACTTCCTGCCCTTCGTGGCGCAAGCGCCGGAGGCCGCGCGACCGGCGGCCGGAGACGGCGGGCCCGCGGCGGGCGCGGAGCGGTGGCGGAGCGGGGCGCTGAAGGTGGGCTGGGTCTATGAGCGCAACGGCGACGGCGGAAGCGGGCCCGGCGGAACGCCGGCGGGGGAGACGCTGGGATTCGCCTGCGCC
>CBILQL010000368.1:0-5702 GCA_966238865.1 uncultured bacterium | reverse complement strand
CGGGTTCTCGCCCGCCTCGTTGACGCCCTCCAGGGCCGCGGCCACCAGCGGATCCGAGGGAACGGGGAAGGGCAGCTTGGTGAAGACGGCCACTCGCGGCAAGGTGTCGCCGGGTCCAAGCGATTCCACGAAGGCGTCGGTGCCGAGCAGGCAGGCGTCCTTCCGGTGGCGGAACAGGTGCAGCAGGCTGTCGCGGCTGCCGTCCACGTGCTGGGCGGCCACCAGGCGGCCGTCCTTGGCCAGTTCTTCGCCCAGGATCGCGCGCGCCTGCTTGAGCAGGCCCACATGGGTGAAGTGCAGGAAGGCCGGGAGCCCCAGGCCGCGCAGGGCGCGCCCCAGGAAGCCGGACATGGCCTCCATGGCCTTGGAACCGGAGAGCACGGGGCTGAACTTGGAGAGGAACAGGGGAGGCAGGCGGCGGGAGGCGCCCTGGCCGCGGACGGCGGCGGTGCGCACCTTGGCGGCATGTCCCGGCTCCAACCCGGCCTGCCGGCAGAAGAAGCCGAGCTGATCGCCCAGCGCCAGGGAAGAGGAGACGTATACGGCCGCCGCGGCCTGCGTATGGAATTTCTCGGAGAGGATGGCCCCCGGATTGCGCGGCGCGCAGCGGATCAGGGCCCGGTGGGGATTGGCGGACTCCTCGATCCAGAAGACTTCGCCCGATTCCCTGCCGGGCGAGGCGAGATGCTCGAGATCGGCCCGGAAACCCCGCAGCAGGCCCGCGACGCGCCTCAGGTCCAGGGCCAGGGAGCGGAGGCCGGACGCCGGTGCCGCGGGCGCCGCGGCGGTGGCGGCAGTGTCGGCAGTGGCTGCCGCGGTGTCGGCCCCGGTTCCGGAGGCGGCGGTGGCGGCTGCGGTTGCGGCCGCGGCGGACTCGAGGGCGGCATCCAGGGAGGCGAGCAGCGCCTCCGCCTCGGACAGGGAGGCGACCACGGCTTCGGGCGCGGCGTTGAACTCGGCCACCAGCTTGTCGGCGTAACGGATGCGGTTCTCCCCGTCCTTGCGCCGCTTCTGGGCATGCTTGCCGATCTTGTTGAAGAATTTCTGGAGCTGCTTCTCCGGCTCCATGGCCTTCTCCCGCAGCCTGGCGATGTCCCCGCGGAAGGCCTCCGGCAGGGACGGATGCGCGGCGGCGCGGTCCAGGGCGGCGAGCAGGCCCTTGTCCTCGGCCTTGGAATGCATGAGCAGCTGGAGGATGTGCCGCAGGCGGAAGAAGCCGATCTCCCGGCCGAACCGCTCCCATCCGGCCTCGGGCAGGCGGTGGGCGTCGTCGAACACCCAGGCCTCGCAGGGCGGGAGCAGGGCGAAGTCCACGGCCACGTCGTCGAGGACGAGGTCATGGGTGACGAGCACGAGATGGGCCCGCGAAGCCCGCTCCCGGGCGGCCTGGGCGTAGCCGCCCGGCTCGCCGGCATAGGATTCGGCGGAGAGCTTGGACCAGAGCACCTTCTGGCGCTCGTGGTTGAACCCCATGTTCGCGCCGACGTCGCCGTCGCCGGCGTCCTGCATCCAGGTCACGAGCGGCAGCAGCGACAGGCGCTCTAGGTCGGAGAGGCGCACGGACGGGTCGGCCATCACGTCCGCATACTTGCGCGGACTCAGGTAGGCGGCCGGCGCCTTGAGGACGGCCAGCCTGAGCGAGGGGCCGAACAGGGCCCGCAGCAGCGGGAATTCCGCGGCCGCGATACGGTCCAACCGCTGCCGGCCCGCGACGGCGAAGAAGACGGGCCGGTTCCCGACCAGGGCGGCGCGGGCGGCGGCCGCGAGGCAGGCCAGGGTCCTGCCCGTGCCCGGATCGCTTTCCACCGCCAGGAAACAGTTCTCGGCCAGGGCCCGGTCCGCCAGGGCGGCCAGGCGGCCTTGGCCGGCGCGGTTCTCGAACGGGCGTCCCAGGGCGGCGAACGCCCTATCCACCGGCCCTCCCGCCCCGAACAGCCCGTCCCCGCCCCGATCCCCCTTGCCGGTCCTGCCCTCCTTGGAGGCTCCGCCCTTCCCGTCGCGGTTCGCATCCGGATTCCAGGTTCCCGCCCCGGTGGCCGGAGGGGGCGCGGTGGCCGAGGGGGCCGAGGGGGCCGTGGGGGCCGCTGCGGCCACAGGGGCCGGAACGTCCGTCCCGGCAGGCGCGGAGGGCGGATCGAAGAGGTCGCGCCACGCGGCGGGGCCGGCTTCGAGGACCCGGGCCAGCCCGTCCAGCGTGGACGGGGCGTAACTTGCAAGTTTCTCCTGGGCCAGGTTCCAGAGCATGGCCGAGCGTTCCGCGTCGGGCAGGGCCCGGTGGGCGCGGTCCGGGGGCATGCCCAGGGTCCTGGCCAGGTCTTCCAGACGGTGGCTGTCCAGGGTGGGCCAGGCGATGCGGGCCAGGAGCAGCGAGTCGTAGACGCGGTTGCCGGCGGGGGGCCGGTCCAGGCGCTTCAGGGCTTCCTGCAGGAAAGCGGCGTCGAAGTCCGAGTTGTGGGCCACCAGGGGGAGGTCGCCGGCGAAATCCAGGAAGTCGCCCAGGGCCGGGCCCGGATCGACGGCCTCGGCCAGCACGCCGGGCGTGAGGCCGGTCAGGGATTCGACCAGGGGCGAGAGCGGCTTCTGGGCCTTGAGCAGGCGCGAGAACCGCTCCGCGAGGACGCCGTCGCGCACGCGCACCGCCCCGATCTCGATGATTTCGTCGGCGTCGCGCTCGAGTCCCGTGGTCTCGAAATCGAAGGCGACGTAGTCGCGAAGGGGTCTCAGCATGGGAAGGGGATTATTCCAGGGACTTGAGCTGCCGGCGGGCGGACGCCAGGTTCTCCTGCCGGGAGTCGGGCTCGGCGGCGAGGTATTGTTTGAGGGATGCGCGGGCCTTCTCGCGGGCGTCCTTGGCCCCGCCGTGCATCCGCAGGATCTGGACCTGGGCCGAGAGCCAGTGGAACTGGGCCTGGTTCTCGCGGCTCATGCGCGCGAGCCAGGGCTCGATGCGGACGAGCTCGGACTCGGCCAGGTTGAGGGTGCCCTGATCGAGCAGGATCTCGGCCCTGAGCAGCGCGATGGTGGGATGGAAGGAGAGATTGAGGGCCTTGTTCACGAGCAGCAGGGCGTTGCCGGGATCCTTGCGATCCTTGAAGGCGGCCCGGGCCAGGGAGTAGTACCCGCGCTGCTGCTCCTCGGGCTTCATCCCCTTCACCATTTCTTCGGCGGCGGCGGGCCCCTTCTCCCGGGCGAGCAGCTCCAGGGGGGATGATTCGGCGGCCCGCTCCGGGGAGGCTTCCCCGGCCCGGGGCCAGAGTTTCCAGGCGGCGGCGCCGATGGCGACGACTGCGGCCGCCGCGAGGCCGATGGCGAGCTTGCGGCCCGCGACGCCCTCGTCGGGCAGGAGGGCCTTGAACTCGGCGGTGGTCAGGTGGCCGCGCGTCAGGTAGTCCTGCAGCACCGCGGCCGGGCGGGCCTCGCCGTGGTACAGCTTGTAGACGGGGCGCACCGCCGCCAGCATCTGGGAGGCGTCCTGGTAGCGCGCGGAAGGATCGCGCCCGATGGCCCGCTTCACGATCTGGAGCACGGCCGCGTCGCTGCCCTTCCAATCTTGGTCCAGGTCCACGATGTTCCAGCGCAGGATGTTCTCCAGCACCTGCGTCTTGTTGGCGCCGGGGAAGGGACGGTAGCCCTTGTGCAGCTCGAAGAGCATCACGCCCAGGGCGAACACGTCGATGGAGCGGGTGGAGAACTCGCCCCGCAGGCGCTCCGGGGCCATGTAGGCCACGCTGCCGCTGATGTGCTGGGTCTGGGTCATGAGATCGGCGCCCAGCTTGGCCACGCCGAAGTCGCAGATCACCGGCTGGCCGTCCTTGCGGATCATGATGTTCTCGGGCTTCATGTCCCGGTGGATGACGCCGTCGAAGACCGCGTCGCCGAAGGTGAGCTTGGAGGTGTGCGCGTGCTCCAGGCCCTCCAGGATGGCGTACAGGATGGCCAGGCTGACGGACAGGGGGAAGGCGCGCCTACGCTCCAGGTGCTGCCGGAGGCTGAGGCCCTCGATGAACTCCATCTCGATCTGCAGCTTGGAGCTGGTCTGGGTCACGTCGAAGACCTTGACGATGGCGTGGTGCTTGAGGTGCGCGGACACCTGGGCCTCGAGCAGGAACTTCTGGCGCCGGCGCGTGTCCAGCATCATGTCATGGTGCAGGACCTTGAGGACGCGCAGCTCGTTCAGGGCGATGTGCCGGGCCTGGTACACGGTGGCCGAGGCGCCCTGGCCGAGGATCTTCACGATCTCGTAGCGGGTGTCGGTGGCCTCCTGGAGCAGCACGTCAGTCCGCTCCCTCGGAGACGGCTTCGATGAGGCTGAAGAACTCCTGCAGGCCGCTGCCCATGAGCGCGCGCTTGGGTCCGTCGGGGATGAAGGGCTTGAGGCCCTTGAGGATGTAGACGGGGATGTCCACCCGCCCGGCGCCGTGCAGCCCGTCGAGCACGGCCTCGTATTCGGAGCGGAAGAAGTAGATGGGCGATCCCTCGTTGTCCTCCTCGTCCAGGAGGATCTGCAGCCAGGAGGACACTTCGAGGCGCTCGTTCCCGTCGAAGCCGACCTCGATCACCTCGTCGGCGTCCGGGCTGCTCTGGGCCACGGTCTCGAGCACCTGCTGGGCCTTGTCCAGCTCCGCCGGGGGCACGAACAGGATGTACTTGCCGGCGACCCGGCCGCCCTGGTCCATGCGGCACCCGATGCCGTGATGCCGCAGGAACTTCTCCAGCCGTTCGAGGGAGGGACGCTCCGCGCTCGATGCGATGGGCACGAACTCATCCATGGCTGGGCCGAAAGGTAGCTTTTTGTGATGGGCCTCACCAGGAGGGCGGAAAGGCCAGGCGGGCTCCGGCGGGGCCGCCCGCGCCGCCGGGCTTCACCTGGATCGAATCCGAGAGCAGTACGAATTCCTCCTGCGGCGTCCACGGGCGCAGGCGGCCGGGGTTCCAGAGCGTGTCGCGATCCGCGTCCCGGAAGTAAGCGGCCGCGTACCAGCCCTCGGGAAGGCTGTCCACCGTGAATTCCTCCTGCCCGGGCGTGATTCGGGACACTTCCATCCCGGAACCCAGGCTCCGCAGGACCAGCACGGCGCCATGCGCGGAGGCGTCCTGGAGGAACCGGAGGGACCCGAGCTTGGCGGAGTCGGCGAGGGTCAGGGAGACCCGGGGGAGGGACGGCGCCCCGGGAGCCCGCGGGACGCCCGGGGTTGCGGGAGCGGCCTGTCCGCCGGAGGCGGCAGGGTTGGCGGGGGAGGCAGGATTTGCGGTGGAGGCAGGATTGTTGGGGGCCGCGGGACCCGTCGCGCCGGCCGGCGGCTTCGCGGAGTCGGGACGGGGCGCCCGGGGGCCGACCGTCAGGGTCTGTCCGCGCAAGGGCACGCCTCCGGTGAATCGAATCCGGAACTCGTGATGGCTCACCCGCTCGAGCGAGAAGGGAATGGCGGCCGTGTCGGCTTTCACCTCCAGAAGCGAGCGCAGTTCGGCTACCAGGCTGTCTCCGAGGATGCGGGGAAAATACGCGTGCAGTCCGCGGGAGGGGAAGAGGGGCTCCTGGGCCTGGTTGCCGCGGCCTCCCCCGACCCGGCGCGCGCCCAGGAAGACCGGGGCCGGCAAGGCGGAGACGCCGGATGCCGCGCCCGCTGCCGGAGCCGCGGCGGAGACGGGTGCGGCGGGAGCAGCGGCAGCCGCGGCGGCGGATTTCACGGCGGTATCTCCGA
>CBILQL010000367.1:0-5712 GCA_966238865.1 uncultured bacterium | reverse complement strand
TGCCGACAACATCACGAAATACAACAAAGCCCTGGATGACAAAGGGCGGCCTCTCTTGTTTGCGATTCCAGCCAGAACACCTAACGGAAAACTTCGAAAAAGACCAACAAAAAAGGAGTCGCCTCCGATAACATTTTTGGAAAGCTGGTTGATTGCGGCTGCACTTGATAGAAATCCGTCTTTGATTAATAACAAGAAGACCAAGTTTCTGAGAGAGGTTCATGTTGTAGGAGTTTTCAATCCTAAACAAGGAGAATCTACAGAAGCATCCAGAAAATTAAAACGCACACTTTGGCAATGAATATTTTAACCGTGGTATATCGACACTCGCCCGAAGAAATTTCGGACATCGGTAGGTGTCTTGAAATCAAAATCGATTCATCTCAAGGCAGCAGGAACCGCCGCGCCGTCGCCCGCCCCGCCTGCCTCACGTCCACCCAGTAGACGCCCGCGGGCGCCCTGGCGCAGTCCCAGGCCGCTTCCGGGCGGGCTTGCGACAGGACGCCCAGATCCGCGCGTACAGCGCCGGTCACGTCCAGGATACGCACCCGGGCGGGCGCCAGGCCTTCCGCGGCGCCGTCCGCCGGCCCAGGCCCGTCGGCCCCCAGAATCACCTGCACGCGGGCCCCGGCCCGGTCGAGGCGCAGGTCCACGGCCCCGCTCCGCATTCCCTTCCGCGGTTCCTTCCCCTTCGGCCGCACCGCGGTGGGCAGGGTGTCGGGGTCGAAGCAGCAGGCCGGCTTGGCCACGTTGGACATCGCGCTCATGTTGGCCTCGTCGCCGTCGGCGTCGAAGGCGCGCAGGGAGAAGTTCCAGGAGGCGGCCCCGGGGGCCTCCACCAGGGTCCAGTCGCGGCCGGCGCGGGCGCCGAAGGGCTTGTGATGGGCGAAGCCGCGGGCCTTCCACCAGTTGACCGAAGAGGCGGTGTCGGCGGGGGCGGCGAGGCGCTCCACCGGCGTCTTGGCGCTGCCGCGGATGTCGTAGCGGCGGGCGTCCCCGGGGGCGGTCCATTCCAGGAGCACCAGGTCGTCGCGGCCCTGGACGCGCCAGGCCTTGAGGTCGGCGACCGCGGCGGGAGGCGTCGAGTCGGGGCGGGCGGTCTTCAGGACGTAGGTGACCATGCGGCCCGCGCGGCCTCCCTTCCAGGCGCCCCACCAGGAGCCGAGGCTCGAGGCGATGCGTCCGGTCTTCACCTTGAGGCCCCCGCGCCCGGTGAGGGCGTAGAGCAGGGCGGGGATGTCGCCGATGTCGTCGTTGTTGTAGTAGGGGGTCGCCTTCTCCGAGGGGCGGCGGCCCACGCCGCGGTTGTCGTCGGCCCAGGAGTGGACGGTGAGGTAGTCGCCGATGCCCATGAGCACGCCGAAGAGGCGGCGCTTCTGGTGGCCTTCGGGCAGCTCGCGCCAGAAGGCGCTCAGGTGATGGGCGATCATCGCCATCTGGAAGGTCTGGGTGCCGGCGGATTCGCCGTTCAGGTTGCCGTAGAAGCCGTTCAGGTTGTGGGCGGCCAGGGAGTCGATGGCGCTCGTCAGGATGCGGTAGGCGCCGGTGTCGCCGGTCAGGGTGTGCTGGATGCGCACCAGCTCGAAGCACCAGGCATAGGAGCGCGGGCCCACCGTGGTCTTCTTCGCCCAGCCCTCGAGGCGGGCCTTGAAGAGCTCGCCCAGGCCCGCCAGGTTGTCGAGGTAGAGGCGGTCGCCGGTGAAGAGGTAGGCCCATTCCATCTCGTGGACCCAGGCATGCTCGTCGTCGTAGGGATACCAGGCGTCCCAGGCGGTGCCGGACACGGTGTATTCCACGAAGGTGTTGCGCCAGCTGCGCCAGCCGTAGCCGCCGGCCGTGAAGCCCGACCAGGAGCGGGACATGGGATGGACGTAGCCGGAAAGGTGCACGGGGCGGATGTCGGCGCTGTGCCGCGCCCAGGCCGAGAGGCGGCGGTGGAAGCCCGGGTCGCCGGAAAGCATGAAGGGATCGCCGGTCTGGTTGAGGGGCGTGCCGCCGGTGGTGATGGTGGACTTGCGGCCGTTGTTCCACCAGGAGCGCCAGCCCAGGGTGTCGGCGGCGACGGGGCCGTCGAAGTAGGCGTCGGCCACGGTCTGGGAATGGGGCACGACGCCCAGGAGGCCGGGCGGCAGGCGGGTCTCCGCGTACCAGGACACCGGCACCACCGCCACCGGGGGGCGGGCGAGCTGCGCGGCGTAGGCGGCCGAGGCGGTCGCGGCGGTCTCGCCGGCGCCGTGGAAGCGCAGGCCAACGGTATGGGTCTTGTACTGCATGTCGCCCAGCCAATAGAGGCCGCCGCCGTCCTCGCCGCCCGCGGGCCACAGGCCCACGCGCACCTCGCCGCCCTCGGCGGCTTCCAGGGCCTTGGGGAACTGCTGCCAGAATTCGCGCACCGCCACCTGCACGCCGCCGGACGCGGAAGACGCATCGAGCCAGCCCGCGGCCCGGGATCCCGAGGCGGCCTGCGAGCCGGTCACGGCGTAGGCGGACGCCGAGGGCTGGAGCAGGCGGCTGCCCGCGCCCCAGGCGCCGGAGTGCACCGCGTCGCCGCCGAAGGCGACGGTGGCCTGGGCGGTCTCGAAGCGCGGCTTGAAGACAAGGGAGAAGTCGTCGAAGTGGAGGATCTGGCCCGTGGGGCCGAGCAGGTCGTTCTTCAGGGTGAAGTCCGCCTGGATGTCGCCGCGGCCCTTCCAGGCGTAGATGCGCAGCTTGTAGCCGTACGGCTGGGCCGGCGGGGCGGTGGGCGCCTCCACCCTGATCACGGCGCGCACGGGGCCGTTCTCCTCCACGACGACCATGGCGTCGGTGCGGGAGGCGGTGGAGAGCTTCTGGCCGGCCGTGATGCCGGCGGGCAGGCCGGAGGCCGCGAAGGTGAGCTCGCCGCGGAGCCCGCCGTTCTCGGCAAACATGGCCTCGCCGTCGGAGAAGGCGCCGTCGCCGTCGCGGTCGAGCCAGGCCTGATCCAGGACCCCGCTGCCCTTGCGCACGGTGAACCGCAGCGGGCCGGTGACCACGGTGACGCGGTCGGCGCCGTCGACGACCGTGAGCGGTCCGGAGACCTGCGCGGAGCCGGCGTCGTCCAGGGTGTACTGGGCGGTGCCGCCCGCCGCGACGTCGGCGAGGAAGGTGGCCTGGGCGACGCGCACGCTGCCGTCCTTGGCCCACCAGCGGAGCAGGGGGGAGATCTGGGCGGGCACCGGCCGGCCGTCGGGGCCGAGGACGCGGAAGCCGCGGAGGTCCTGGCGGGCCCCCTCGGGCAGGGGTATCCCCAGGGTGACGGGATGGGCCGCGAGGGCGGTGCCGGAGGTCTCCTTGACCTGGAGGCCTACGGTGAGGGGATGGGCCGAGGATGCGGCCAGGGCCAGCGCGAAGGCCGCATGCCGGGCGGGGTAGGGTCGTTGCGCCATGGGTGGCTCCTCCGGAAGGGCGCGCGGGCGGGGTCCGCCGCGCCTTCAAGTTCGATGCCCGCCGGTTTTTCCGCGGGGGCGGTGGAAAAAGCGCCCGGGAAGGGTCCCGGGCGCGGCTGCGTTCCTGCGTCCCGCGGGGCCGGGCCTAGGGCCCGGGAGCGGAAGTCGCCGGGGCCCCGGCAGCGCCGGTTCCCGGGTTCAGGATGTAAATCCCGTTGGCGCGGTCCGGGCCCAGGAAGGTCTCGGACGGCACATTGCGGTTCTGCATGTCCCGGATCTGCAGCGTCGCCTCGGGATGCTGCCGGCGCAGGTCGGCCAGGTCGCGGCCCAGGTACAGGCCCGGCTTCGGCGCCGAGCCTTCCCGCTTCTCGATCAGCTTGCCCGGGGAGGTGGGGGAGGACCAGCCGTCGGGGGGTAAGACGCGCAGGAACCACATGGTGTTGGCCGAGTAGGTGACGAGGGCGTCATGGTCCGGGCTGTAGGCCGTGTAGGTGCCGCGGTTGGTGATGGCGGTCGGCTTGGTGGGGGTCGTCACCTCGCGCCAGGCCTGGGTGTTCGGGTTCCAGATCCAGGTGTCGTTCTGCTTCCAGCCGCCGTGCAGCATGTAGAGATCGTGCTTGGAGTTGTACTCCATGCTGGCGTAGCTCTTGGCGGGAGGCCAGGCGCCGGAGGGGGCCACGTCGGTCCAGGCGTTGGTGGAGGGGTTGTAGATGAGGAAGGTGGTGGAGCCGACGTCGTTCTCCGTCCAGTTGTTGCCGTAGAAGGCGAAGACGTTGCGCTTGGGATCGTACAGGCCGTGCCCGCCGATGTCCTTTCCGGAGGCGTTCTTGGGCGTCGCCAGCGTGCGCCAGGTCCCGGCGGCCAGCTTGTAGGCGTAGATGGCCTTCTGGCTGCCGAAGAAGAGCAGCTCCTCGGTGGTCGGCGAGTAGATGAGGTTCAGGGCGCAGATGCATTCCCAGGCCTGGGTGCCGCCCGGCGCCGCGCCCAGGTTCTCCCACTTCGAGGTTTCGAAGTTCCAGGCCCAGAGATCGTGCTGGTGGTTGTTGTTGCCCATGGCGCCGTGGGCCATGTAGACCTTGTTGGTCGCGGGCACATAGGCGAACTGGGCGTAGGTGTGCCGATCCATGGGGGTGGGGTTGGTGGCGTTGGCGGCCAGGGCCGGGCCCACGGTGTGTTCGCGGCAGTTCCAGTTGCTGATGGAGCGCATCAGCACCGAGTCCTTCTCGGGATGGAACTCGTAGAGGGAGTTGGCGTAGATGCAATCCTGGTCGCGGGTGTACCCTTCATAGAAGATGAGGCTCTTGTTCTTCGAGTGGTAGCGGAGGGTGCACCATCCTCTATCTTGATAGCGACCAGTGAGGCCGGGCAGGAACTTGAAGGCGGGCTTGACGCTGTACCAGTTGTTCGCCTTGATCGTATCGACTCTCATCGTCCATGCGGAAGGCGCGGAAGCGAGGATGGAAACGGCCAACAAAGCGCTGATTTTATGGGAGTTGCGACGCTTCGAATTGCGCATGGACGTCACGGGCTCCTTTCCTGAAAACGGTAGGGCGCACGCGCCCCCCCGGTTATAGGTGTCATTATATCCGAATCTTTTCCACAAAGTCCTAGATATCGGGAAAATTGAGGAACATTTTAGGGAATGGAAAGGTATCGGCCGTCCGCTTTTGGTATAATCGACTGGCATTTGGATCACAACCCGCACTGGATGGGGAAATTATGGCCAATCCCGGCAAAAAAAGTGCAAACAGGCCCTATTGGTCTGCTGTTTTTACAGTTTATTCAGTTTTTTGTATCCACACGGTTTCCGGACAAGTCGTGGCGCCCCTCACGGATGCGAAGCTGGTGATTCCCGCCCAGACGCCCGTCCCCATGGCCTACCTGGAGACCCGGACGGATGCGCGCTACGGGCTGGCGGTCCGCAAGGTCACCGACAGCGTGGCCCTGGGCATCAAGGGGGCGGTGCCCATCTATTCCCAGCTCCAGGCCTGGAACGCGGACCAGTCCATGGTGCTGGTCAAGACCGGGGACATCCTCGACGCCAAGACCTGGAAGAAGCTCCACAAGGTGGATTACGGCTGGCCCGCCTTCGGCAACGGCATTCGCTGGTCGCCGACGGAGCCGCTCACGATGTTCTACACCGGCGGCCTCGACGCCGGGCAAAAGGACGAGTTCGTCGACCAGTGCGGGCCGGGCAAGGGCCGCCTGATGCGCTACCGCCTCCAGAAGGGAACTGCAGTTTCCGGGAAGCGGGAACTGGTCCATTGCTTCCCCGAATATCCCTCCCTGCTCCGCGACGCCTCCT
>CBILQL010000366.1:0-5726 GCA_966238865.1 uncultured bacterium | reverse complement strand
CGGGGCGCCCGAGCCGGCCGGAATCCTGCCGCTCTCGCTCAAGATCCTTTTCGGCCTCGTCTTCGTCATCCTGCTGGCGGTGGTCTGCATCCGCGCGCTCAAGCGCCTGCAGGGGAATATCCTGGTCCGCTCCCCCCATGCGGGCGGCGGCAATCTCATCGAGGTGCTGGAGACCTGCCACCTCGGCCCGCAGCAGCGCGTGGTGGCCCTGCGCATCGACGGCGAAGTGGGCATCGTGGGCGTCACCCAGCACGGCATCTCGCTCCTCTCCACCCTCCCCCAGCCCGCCGACGAGGTGCGCAGGCGGATGGCCGGCGCCGGGAACCCCGCCGCCTTCAGCGAAAGCCTGAACAAGCTCCTGGACCGCTTCAAGAAGCCGAAGCGCGTCTCCGATCTCCTGGACGAGCAGCAGGCATGAGGACCCCCCGTTCGGATCTATCGGACGCTCCCTCCGCGGCCTTGAGCGGCTTCTGCGCCCCGCCTGGCGGCCCGCACGGCGGCATGGACGGCGGCGGTACGGACGGCGCCCGCGCGCGGCGCTTTCCGGGCCCGGCCGTCCTCCTGCCCGCGGCCCTGCTGCTCCTCTTCCTGGCCCTGCCCTCCCTGGCCCCCGCCCAGACGCTGCCCAAGCTGACCGTGGGCTTCGACCAGGCCCAGGGGTCCAAGGACGTGGCCGTCACCCTCGAGCTCATCGCCATGCTCACGGTGCTGAGCCTGGCGCCGTCCATCCTCATCATGATGACCTGCTTCACCCGCATCGTGGTGGTGCTCACCTTCCTCAAGCAGGCCCTGGGCACCCAGAACGCCCCGCCCAACCAGATGCTCATGGGCCTGTCCCTGTTCCTCACCTTCTTCGTGATGGCGCCGACCTTCGACCGCATCAACGACGAGGCCCTCCAGCCCTACCTGGCGGACAAGGTGTCCTTCGACCAGGCGCTCAAGGACGGGATGCGGCCGCTGCGCGAATTCATGCTCCGGCAGGTGAACGAGAAGGACCTGGCGCTCATGGTGCGAATCAGCAAGTCCCCGCCGCCGCGCAACGTGGACGACATCGGCAACCTGACCCTCATCCCGGCCTTCTGCATCAGCGAGCTGAGGGCCGCCTTCATCATCGGATTCCTCCTGTACATCCCCTTCCTGGTCATCGACATGGTGGTCTCCTCGGTGCTCATGTCCATGGGCATGATGATGCTGCCGCCGGTGATGATCTCGACGCCGTTCAAGCTCATCCTGTTCGTGCTCGTGGACGGCTGGAACCTCGTCATCTACCAGCTGGTGGCCAGCTTCAGGTAGCCGGAAAGGAGCGGACGTGAGCGAAATGGCCATCCTCGACCTCGGGCGCAAGACCCTGATGATGGTGCTCATCCTGAGCGGGCCCATGCTCATGCTGTCCCTGGTGGTGGGCCTCGCCGTGAGCATCTTCCAGGCGGCCACCCAGATCACGGAGATGACCCTGACCTTCATCCCCAAGCTGGTGGCCATGGGCCTCGCGCTGCTGGTGACCATGCCGTGGATGCTGCAGCTGTACAAGGACTTCTTCGTGGACCTCCTGGAGCAGATCCCGGCCCTGCTGAGATGACGGGGAAGCCCCCGGATACCGGCCGACCCCGATGACCCCCGCCGTAAACCCCTTCCCCGGCGTCCCCACCCTCGGCGACTTCACCGTCCTGCAGATCGAGCTGTGGCTGCTGGTGCTGGTGCGCGTGAGCATGCTGGTCTTCCTGATGCCCATCCTCTTCTCGGAGGAGGTGCCGGCCAGGCTGAAGGCGGCCATGGCCTTCTTCCTGAGCCTGGTGCTGTTCCCGCTGCTGCCCCCCGGGTCGGTGGAAATCCCCGCCTCCCTGGGGGGGTACTTCCTCCTGGCCCTGCGCGAGACGTACATCGGCCTGGTGATGGGGTTCGCGGGGACCTTCGTCTTCGCCGGCCTGCGCGTGGCCGGATCCTGGATGGACCAGGAGACGGGCTTCGCGAGCGTGCAGCTCTTCAACCCCGTGGCCCAGGACGAGGATTCGCCGATGGGGCACCTGCTCTTCATGATCTTCATCATGCTGCTCCTCTCCACGGGGGGCTACGCCTTCTACCTCCAGGCCCTGGCAGAGTCCTTCCGCCTCATCCCCCTGTCCCAGGCGGACATGTCGCAGCACGGCATCCTGGCGGTATTCGCCCGCATGAGCTCGGACGCCTTCGTGCTCGGCATGAAGGTCGCGGCCCCGGTGGTCAGCACCCTGTTCCTCTCGAGCATCGCCCTGGCGCTCATGGCCCGCATCATGCCCCAGATGAACGTCTGGCTGGTCGGCATGCCCATGAAGCTCGCCCTGGGCATGCTGACCCTGGGGTTCTCGCTGCCGCTCCTGTGGCACGTATTCCAGGTCGAGCAGGAGCGGATCCACGGGTACTGGATTACCCTGATGCGCGTCATGGGAGGGGCCTGAGGCCATGGCCGACGACGCGGACAAGACAGAGGAGCCTACAGGGAAAAGGCTCGAGGAGGCCCGCAACAAGGGCATGGTGAGCAAGAGCATGGACCTCACCTCCTCCATCGTGCTCCTGGCCGGCGCCTGCCTCATCTGGGTCTTCTCGGACAGCCTGATCGGCGGCATGCGGCGGGCGATGACGGAGAGCTTCGGGGCCATCGGGAACTACGAGTCCATCCCCGGGCAGATCACCCAGATCGCCAAGCGGGGCTACACCGGCATCCTGCTGCTCCTGGCCCCGGTGCTCGGGGGCGTGGCCGCGGTCGCCGTGGCCGTGAACCTCTCGCAGGTGGGCTTCCTCTGGACGCTCGAGCCGCTGGGCCCGCATTTCGGCAAGATCTTCAGCCTGGGCGGGCTCAAGCGCCTCTTCTCCCCCACCTCGTTCATCGAAATCGGCAAGAGCATCCTCAAGATGACCATCGTGGGCTGGGTGGCCTACGACGTGGTGATGGACCACTACGCCGAGTACCTCTCCCTGGCCGACATGGGGGTGCGGCAGCTCGCGCGCGAGCTGTTCTCGGTGAGCGTGGAGGTGACCATCAATTACACCGTGGCGCTCTTCCTGCTGGGCGTGGCCGACCTCATCTGGCAGAAGCGCAAGATGAAGAAGGACATGCGCATGTCCAAGCAGGAGGTCAAGGACGAGGCCCGCAGCTCCGAGGGCGATCCCCACGTGAAGGGCAAGATCAAGGGCCTGCGCCTCAAGATGCACCAGAGCATGATGATGAAGGAGCTCCCCAAGGCCACCGTGGTCATCACCAACCCCACCTTCATCGCCATCGCCGTGCGCTACGAGCAGGGCACCGACCGGGCCCCCGTGGTCCTGGCCAAGGGCAAGCGCCTCATCGCCGAGCGCATCCGCGACGTGGCCAAGGCGAACGACATCCCCATCATCGAGGACAAGCCCCTGGCGCGCGGGCTGTACGAGACCGTGGAGCCCGGGGAGGAGATTCCCGAGGAATTCTTTGCCGCGGTCGCGGAAATTTTGGCCTATGTCTACAGCCTGAAGGGGAAGCGCGTCGCCTAGGGCGCGGACCCGTTCCCCGCGGGCTCCCGGCCGCCTGGGTCCCCAAAACAAACAGGTTCAAGGATTGCGCGAAGGCCCGCGGCCCCGGGCGGCCCCCGCTTTACCGCTTCCGGACCGCAAAAAACCCCAGGTACGGCGGCCTCCGCGGCCGGGCCCGGGTTTTGCTCATAGCACCCCGGAACCCGATCCTGAAGGTATCGGCAGTCCGCGGAAGGAACTTTAATCGCGATGTCCCAGGCCCAGCAGGCGCTCAATACCGGCAAGAAGGTCGGCGGGCTCTTCGTCCAGCACAAGGACCTGGCCATCGCCCTGATGCTCATCGGGGTGATCTCGATGATGATCATCCCCCTGCCGCCCTTCATCCTCGACGTGCTCCTCACCGTGATGATCTGCCTGGCCATCGTCATCATGCTGGTCTCGATGTACATCGACAACGTGCTCGACTTCTCGGTGTTCCCGGGCATGCTGCTCATCATCACCCTCTTCCGCCTGGGCCTGAACGTGGCCACCACCCGGCTCATCCTGGCCGACGGGGAGGCCGGGGAGGTGATCCACACCTTCGGCACCTTCGTGACCAAGGGCAACATGGTGGTCGGGACCATCATCTTCATCATCCTGGTCATCATCCAGTTCGTGGTCATCACCAAGGGCGCCGGCCGCATCGCCGAGGTGGCGGCCCGTTTCACGTTGGACGCCATGCCCGGCAAGCAGATGGCCGTGGACGCCGACCTCAACGCCGGCATCATCACCGAGCAGGAGGCCAAGGAGCGCCGCCGCAACATCGGCCGCGAGTCCGACTTCTACGGGGCCATGGACGGCGCCAGCAAGTTCGTGCGCGGCGACGCCGTCGCCGGCATCGTCATCACCGTGGTGAACATCATCGGCGGATTCGTCGTGGGCATGACCATGCACGGCATGACCTTCCAGGAATCCCTCTCGACCTTCACCATCCTGACCATCGGCGACGGCCTGGTGACCCAGACCCCGGCCCTCATGATCTCCACCGCCTCCGGCATCATCGTCGCCCGCGCCGCCTCCAAGCAGAACCTGGGCGAGGAGGTGATGGCCCAGCTCACCCAGAACGTCAAGGCACTGTTCACCGGCGCCGGCTTCATGGCCGTCACCGCCATCATCCCCGGCATGCCCACCGTCCCCTTCCTGCTCCTGGCCGCCGCCGTCGGGGCCCTCGGGTTCGTCATGCACCGCAAGGGGGCCGCCAAGGCCGTCGAGGCCCAGGCCGAGGAGAAGAAGGCCGTCGAGAAGGAGGAGGGCGCGGCCCAGGACAAGATCGAGTCCTACCTGCAGGTGGACCAGATGGAGCTCGAGATCGGCTACGGCCTCATCTCCCTGGTGGACGTGAACCAGGGCGGCGACCTGCTGGAGCGCATCACCATGCTGCGCCGCCAGTGCGCCACCGAGATCGGCATCATCGTGCCGCCCATCCGCATCCGCGACAACATCCAGCTCCAGGCCAACCAGTACGTGGTCAAGATCAAGGGCATCGAGGTCGGCGGCGGGGAGCTGATGACCGGCTGCTTCCTGGCCATGGATCCGGGCGGGACCAGCTCGCGCATCCAGGGCATCCCCACCGTGGAGCCCGCCTTCGGGCTGCCCGCCATCTGGATCACCCAGAGCCAGAAGGAGGCCGCCGATATCGCCGGATACACCGTGGTGGAGCTGCCGGCGGTCATCGCCACCCACCTCACCGAGATCATCCGCAACCACGCCGGCGAGGTGCTCACCCGCCAGGACGTCAAGGCCCTGGTCGACAACGTGAAGGCCCAGAACGCCACCGTGGTCGAGGAGCTGGTCCCCGGAATGCTCTCCATCGGCGAGGTGCAGCGCGTGCTCATCAACCTCCTGAACGAGAAGGTGAGCATCCGCGACCTGGGCACCATCCTGGAGGCCATGGCCAACGCCGCCAAGACCTCCAAGTCGGAGGCCTACCTCACCGAGCAGAGCCGCCAGGCCCTGTCGCGGCAGATCTGCAAGACCTACAAGGACGCAAGCGGCGTGATCCAGGTGATCAGCCTGGAGCCCAGGCTGGAGCAGATGCTGGAAGCCTCGGTGCAGAACACCGACCGCGGCCCCCGCCTGGTGATCCGCCCGGAGCTGGTGGGCCGCATGGTGGGCCGCCTCACCTCCCTGGTGGAGCGGATGGTGGCCAACAACCAGCAGCCCGTGCTCCTGTGCAGCCCGGGCATCCGCCACCAGGCGTTCCGCGT
>CBILQL010000365.1:0-5729 GCA_966238865.1 uncultured bacterium | reverse complement strand
AACGCAAAGGTCTCCCGGCCTTCCAGGCCTCGAACTCCTCCAGGCAATAATCCGCCAGGCGCGCCACCTCCTTGCCCGTGGAGCCGGCGATATGGGAGCTGAGACGGACGTTGGGCAGGGCATGCCAGGGGGAATCGGCCGGGGCAGGTTCCGGAAAGGTCACGTCGAGCAGGGCCGTGAGATCCGGGCGCTCAACCAGCACTGCGGCCAGGTCGGACTCCACCACGGTGGCCCCGCGCCCGGTATTGATGAACGTCGCCCCCCGCCGCATGGACCGGAACAGATCCCTTCCCAGGAGACCCCGCGTGGGCGGCAGGTCGGCCAGGTGGTTGCTGACCACGTAGGCGGTCGAGAAGGCCTCGGCGAGGCCCACCTTGCGCAGGCCCAGCGCTCGCGCGTCGGCCTCGGGCAGGTAGGGATCGTAGGCGAGCACCTCCAGGCCGAAGTGCTTCAGCAGCTCCGCCGCCGTCCGTCCCACCCTGCCGCAGCCCAGCAAGGCCACCGTCTCCCCGAACACGCCGGGCGCATCCGGGTCCACCAGGCGTCCGCGGTTCGCGGGCAGGGACGTCTCGCGCACGTTGCGGAAATAGCCCTTGAGGGAAAGCAGGATCTGCGCGAGGGTGAATTGGGCCACGGGGACGGCATTGGCCGCCCAGGCGCTGACCACGACGATGCCCCGCTCCAGCAGGGGGCGCGCGAAGGCCTGCACCGTACCGGCCGCATGGAAGATAGCCTTGAGATTGGGCAGCTCGCGCACGCGCAGCGCCAGGTCCGCATCCATGCCCCAGGTGGAGAACAGGACCTCCACGTCGCCCAGGAACCGGCGCTGCGAATCGAAGTTGTCCCGGGTCAGGAGGGTCGGATGCAGGATGGCGGAACGCTCGAGCAGCTCGCGCCGTCCCTGGCCGAACACCCGCTCGATATGGCCGGGATCGTTCCCGCAGAAGGCGGCCTGTATTTCGCGGCCCTTCACGGCGCCTCCCGGGGGCCCCGGTAATGGCCGAGCCGGTATTTCGCCATCACCCTCAGGGCGCGGAACCCGTAGCGCACGGGATTAAGATAGCTCTTCTCCCCCGCATAGCGCGTGGGGATGGCCAGTTCGTCGACCTTGAGCCCCAGGGCGCGGGCGGAGGCGATGACCTCGAGATCGAAGTCGAAGTAGCCGCTCAGCCTCTCGAAGGGGATGGTCCGCAGGGCGTTGCGGCTGTACCACATGAACCCGCTGTGGTAATCGGTCAAGCGCAGATCGAAGCAGCGGTTCTCGAGCCAGGTGAGGGCCTTGCCCGCGGCGATCTTGTAGCGCGGCATGCCGCCCATGCGGGCGGTCCCGTCCTTGTGGCGCGAGCCCTGCAGGATGTCCACCTTGTACCGCTCCATGTACTCCAGGAACTGCACCAGCTTCTCCGGCGGATATTGCCCGTCGGCGTGCAGGCACACGGCGTATTCGCTGCGGCTCTCCCGGCACAGTCCCAGGCCCCGGCGCACCGCCTGGCCGTAGCCGCGGTTGCGGTCGAAGGAGTGCCGCTTGAGCTTGGGAAAGCGGCGGGACAGCTCGTCCACGGTCGCGGCGGTGGCGTCCCGGCTGCCGTCGTCGATGACGACGGCGGTCCCGATGTCGGCCCAGAGGTCCCGCGGGATGCGTTCCACCACCGACGGCAGGGTGGCGGCGGCGTTGTAGGCGGGGATGAAGATGCTCAGGGAGGGATGGCTCTTCGCGACAGGCAGCCTTTCAGGGACACGAGGGTGGCGACGCCTTCCCGGAACGTGCGGGGACGGTATCCCAGGTCCTCGGCCGGGGACGGATCCTCCGGCGCCGCGTCCTGGACCAGCCCCGTGAGGCTTTGCACGGTGAGCGAACCGGCGCGGCCCGTCAGGCGGGAGGCCGCGCGGGAGGCTGCGGCGAGGAGCAGCCCCAGCCACAGGGGGAAGCCGATGCAGGTTTTGGGGCGGCCCATGTGGCGCAGGAGGTACGCGGCCATCTCGCGCAGGGTGAGGACGTCCCCGCCCGTGAAATGGTACACCTTCCCGGCGGCCTTGGGGTTGCCGGGCAGTGCCAGGAAGCCGTCCACCAGGTCGTCCACGTGCACGGGGCTCTTGCGGGCGCGTCCGCCCCGGGGGAGCGGGACCACCGGCCAGCGCCGCAGATGATCCACGAAACGCATGAATTCGGCGGAACCGCCGTCCTCGTAGGCCAGGGACGGGCGGACGATGGTGGTCCGGAGGCGGGAGGCGCGGACGATGTCCTCGGAGGCCAGCTTGGATCGGGAATAGGCGTTCGACCAGGGGTACAGCACGGACACCGAAGAGACGTGGATGAAGTGGCGGACGCCGGCCGCCTCGCAGGCCCGGACCAGGTTGCGCGTCCCCTCCACGTTCACTTCCTGGAAGGCCTCGGGGCGCAGCGGGGAAAGGACCAGGGCGGCGAGATGGAAGACGCAGGCGGCGCCGGCCACGGCCGGCGGCAGGGTTTCGGGACGGGTGATGTCGCCGGCGACCACCTCGATGCCGAGAACCGCGAGCTCCGGCGACGCGGCATCGGCGGGCAGGCACAACGCGCGGGTACGGAACCCGCGGGTTACCAGGGCGCGTCCCAGCCTGCGGCCCATCACGCCCGCTCCGCCGGTCACCAGCACCACGCCTTCAACCGCCGATTGTCCCTGGGCCAAACCGCCGCTCCCAATTCCGCGCATGCAAGGGAAAAATGCCTTTTCCGCCGGGAGACAAAATAGGAATTTGGGTTGTTTAACACCTCTTTCGTACGCGATTACGCGCTGCCTGGCAACGGCGCCATGACTACATTTTATCCCCGAGGCCCCAATGCGCGACGAAGACGACATCACCCGGATGAAAACCCGCGAGCTGGGCCGCGGCGCTCCCGCGGCGGCTGCCTACGTCACGCCGCCCCGGGGCATCCCGGCTCCCGGACCCGCCTTCGGTCCGGCTCCGGCGTCCATCGGTCAGGCGCCGGCGTCCCACGGTCCGACTCCGGCATCCCACGCCGACACTCCGTCCGCCCAGTTCGTCCGGATCGACGACGCGGCGGCCCAGGCGGACTCCGCGCCGGACGCCCCGCAGCCCCAGCCCGCTGATCCCGACTCCGGCGAGCCCCGCCCCGTCGCGGATCCCTCCTTGTTCTCCGGCGGCATCCCCCAGGATCCCTTCAGCGGCGACCCGTTCGTGGGCCGGATGGTGGGCAACTGCCGCATCCTCGAGAAGATCAACGAGGGCGGCAGTTCCTGGATCTACCGGGCCCGCAACCTCACCTTCAACCTGGACCGCGTGGTCAAGATCCTGAAGCCGGCCCTCGCCGACGACGAGGACAACTTCGAGCGCTTCAAGCAGGAGGCGCAGCTCACAGCCCGGCTCGATCACCCCAATATCCTGCGCGTGTTCGACACCGGCGAGGTGGGGCGGCAGTTCTACATCGAGATGGAATTCGTGGAGGGGCAGACCCTGCGGGCCTACATGGCCGACCATCCCCGCGCCCGCGAGCTGGACGCCCTCGGCATCGCGTCCCAGATCGTCAACGCCCTGGAATACGCCCACAACGTGCAGATCAACTCCGCCGACGGGCCGCCCATCCACGGGATCCTGCACCGGGACATAAAGCCCGAGAACATCATGCTGACCGCCACGCGCTCGGTGAAGCTGATGGACTTCGGGGCGGCCAAGCCCATGACCCTGAGCACCCGCACCATGCAGGGCACCGTGGTGGGGACGCCCCATTACATGTCCCCGGAGCAGATCAACGGCGACCCCCTGGACGCGCGCAGCGACTTCTTCTCCCTGGGCGTGCTCCTGTACGAGCTGTGCGCCGGGCGCCGGCCCTTCGAGGCGGACAACCTGGCGGCCCTGCTCTGGAAGATCGACGAGTGCAAGGTGGAGCGCCTGCGCAAGGTGCGCCCCGCCATCACGCCCATGACCGAAGAGCTGGTGGAGCGGCTGCTCGCCAAGAATCCCGACCACCGCCCCCGCGGGGCGCGCGAGATCCAGGAGCTCCTGCAGACCGGCATCCAGGCCCTGCGCGCCTGGGGAAGCGGCCAGCCGGCGCGCATCCCCTTCTCCTTCCGGCGGATGGTGCCCGGGGTCGCCCTGGCAGCGTCCCTGGCCGCCCTGGGCCTCTCCGGATACACCTTCTGGAGCGGCTGGCGGCTGATGCACGGCATCGCGGCCTCCCCGCAGCTCCGTTCCTACTTCTCCACCCTGCTGGACAAGGGGATCCAGGCGGAGCTGGCCAAGGACTACTCCGCCGCCCTGGCCACCTACGAGCTCATCCCCTCCCCGTCCGATGGCGGCGACCGCTCGGCCTACCTCGAGGGCCGCCTCCGGTCCGCGTCCATCTACTTCAAGCAGCGGGACCAGCTCACCAAGGCCCGCTCCCTGCTCGAGCAGCTCCGCAAGGACTTCGACGACCCCGCTATCGACGCCTACCTCGGCCAGCTGTGCTTCAAGCAGGCCCTGTATCTGGAGGCCAAGGAAAGGCTGGAGTCCTTCCTGGGCTCGTCCAAGACCACGGTCCTGCGCAACTCGAACTATTTCAACCCCAACGAGCTGCAGCGCGACGTCCTCTACGCCTATGCCAGCTCCCTCGACGGGCACTACACCTTCATCGAGCAGAAGCCGGAGGGGCTGGACGAAGCCATCCTCGCCTGGGATCGATTCCTGCGCTTCTCCGATTGCGCCTCCAACCCGGACGACAAGCGCTGCCGCTTCGCCGAGAAGCGCAGCGGCGAGCTCGCCGTCATCCGGAAGAAGACCCCGCAAGGCTGAGCGCCCACCGGCCGGGAGCGGAAAAATCGCCCGCAGGCTGGCCGCGGGATATATTTTCTACCATTGAGCCATGGCAAAGCAGCCCGCCCCGGCCTGGGTGAAACCGGCCGCCCTCGGCGGCATCCTGCTCTTGGTGACCATCCTGTCCGGATCGCGGATGGGGCCGCTCCCGCCCCCCGCCATCTTCTTCAATCCCTTCTTCGGCTTCTGGCGCAACGCCGAGGCCGGCGGCCTGAAAGGCGGTGAGCTCCGCCTGGAGGGCCTCCGCCAGCCCGTCTCGGTGGCCTTCGACAAGCGCGGCGTCCCCCACCTGTTCGCCCAGAACTTCCGCGACCTGTACTTCGCCCAGGGCTACGTCACCGCCAGGGACAGGCTCTGGCAGATGGAGGTGCAGACCCATGCCGCCGCCGGGCGCCTGGCAGAATTCCTCGGCCCGGGCGTGGTCGAGCGGGATCGTTTCATGCGCCGCCTGGGCCTGCGCCAGGGGGCGGAGCGCGCCCTCGAGCTGATGAAGACGCATCCCGAGAGCTGGGAGGCGCTGGAGGCCTATGCCGCCGGCGTGAACGCCTGGATCGGTTCCCTGAACGCGGCCCGCATGCCCCTGGAATACAAGCTGCTCGGGTACGCCCCCGAGCCCTGGACCCCCTTCAAGACGGCCCTGCTCATCAAGAACATGCAGTGGACTCTTTCCGGCTCGGGCGGGGATGATCTACCCATGACCAATACCCGCGGGAAGTTCGGCGACAACTTCATGGCGAAGTTCTTCCCCTCCCGCGATCCCACGGTGCCCCCGTTCATCCCTCCCGGCACCGCCTGGACGCCGACCGAGGACACGGCTCCGTTGCGCCCCCCCCCCCCCCCGGCCACCCGGGTCACCCCCCCCCCGCCCCCTAACCCCCACGGGGCCCCCCCACGGGCCGCCCAACGCCCCGCGGGCCGCGCCCCCCGGAGCTCAAAGC
>CBILQL010000364.1:0-5739 GCA_966238865.1 uncultured bacterium | reverse complement strand
GGCCATCTCCCTGTGGGCGCCAGCCGCGAATGAAGTCTTCATAGGAAAGGTTGGGGTGGAACTGTAACGCCCGCAGTTTGCTTTCATCCCTTTGGCCCATCAAAGCATAGCCCAGCCGCTTTGCGAGCCATGTCTTCCCAGTGCCTGGGGGACCCTGTAGGATCAGATTCTTCTTCAGCCGAAGCTTCGACAGCGTCGATTCCAGTAAAGGATGGCTTAAAAAGCAGCCTTCCTCAAGAATGTGCGTCAATGAATACGGAACTATCGGTGAGGGATCGGGCGAATTGGAATAGGACTCACCCGGCTCCTCTACCATGCCGGGATCCGCTTCCTCCTCGGCCTCCGGCCCAGATTCGGCTTCAGGTCCAATCTCGATGTCTTTGCTGATATAAGCCGCATAGGAAACATCTGGAAAGGAATGGACGGGGTAGGATTCCTCGTGAAAATGCGTTTCAATGGTATCTCGAATGGCGAGGTAGTCGTGAGCGGAGCAACGATTTTTGATTCCCGATTTAGGGATTGGCAAGTTCAGTTTTTGGGTGATATAGGCTTGAGACCGGGAATCCAGGCTGACATAGTTCCAAGGGCGTATCCAATAAAGACCAAGCGTTAAATTCCAGCCTACCATGCGCCGGCTGCTGGCATCGTCATAGCTCTTGATGAAAGAGTTACGTACTTCCGGAGTATCGAATTCCACGTAGTCTAAGGCGGATTCGAATACCTGCCAGAGGGAATCGATGTCATCGTTTTTTCGATCGCGCGCGTATGAAAATAACCAAGACCTCTGGTTGTTCAGGATGGGAATGGCGTCGAACGATTTCGGGGCAGGGACTTTGATGCCCAGAAAAGAGGCCAGTTCATTTCCGAGCAAGGTCCGGTTTCCATCCGTGATGTGCCGGTTGAACAGACCCATAACGGTGAAAGGGCAGATGTCTCTCAGCGGTCCAGTAGAGCCATCCGGGAACTTGTCGTTGAGCTTGGACATGACCTCCACACGTTTGGAAATGGCCCGAAGGCCCTCCAACAAGGCCGGACGGTTGTTCCGGTAAGGGCGCAGGCCATCGGCAATCGCTTCATAGAATTTTGTCCAGGCAAAGCGCCCGTTCACGGCATCACCATCTCCGAAGCGCTCCCGCCAATATGGCTCATTCCGCCACTTTGCATAGTCCTGATCCTGGTTGCCGAAGGCGAATCCGATAAGCGCCTCATTCCGCCAGGAATTCGCCAGAACCCGCCAGATGGTTCCGCGATGAGTGTAGAAATACCACTCGCGAGGCTTTTCGAATGGGATCCAATCAACTTGCACGGTCCGACCATCCCCTGGGTTCTCGCGGATGGTTCCGATCGCCTTGATAGCCATGACAGAAACGGTATTGCCGCGATTGTCGAAAGGGAGCCCATTCTTTCGCACGTAGGCAGCCTTGATGGCGATCTTGTCGCCTGGCCGCATCGACTTTACCTGATCCAAATGCTTGGATTCATACCCGTTTTCCCAAATTCCATCCCTGAGAAACCTGGGGCCTTGATCGTCTCCACCATCCCACATTGCGCCGACGAACCAATATGGCCTGTCTTTAGTAGGTTCTCCATTAAGTGTCATGGCAACTCCTTCCACCCGCTCACATGCTGCCGAATATCCAACCTTCAACCTGGGCGATAGCCTTTTCGCCCGGCAGAAGAGCGGGTTGGAAATATCCTTCCAATGCCCCGGTACTATCGGCTTGCCGCAACCATTTCGCGATGGAATAGGCGTCGTGTTGGTGCGGGTTGCGTCCCTCAACCGCAAAGCTCTTGTTCCAAAGGGCGGGATAGGCTTCCACCAGGGTTGACTTCGCAGCTAAAGGTTCCCATCCCTCGAAGGGCCAAAAGTGGACTTTGTGGCCGACCTCGTTCCGGATTCTCCGGAGCCAGGGGATGCCGGTGTGGGTTGATTTTGCGACTGAGCCTTGCACATCGAAATGGAACACCGATTTCGCCCGTGTGCGCTCCTCGGTAATGCGCCGCCATTTCGCGCTGCCAGTTCGCGCCGCACCGTTGCCAACTAATCCATTGCGGATGAAATCGACCATGTTATGATCCTCATCCGTTGGCCAATGCTTTTGGAAGTCGTCCAGGAAAGCGGGCCAATCCGGATGCAAACCATGGTATTCGAAATAACGGAGTGGAAAAGAAAACCCATGATCGATTCCGACCAAGGTTAATGCATCCTGGGAGAGTACCTCGATCAACCATTCGGCAATGCCCTTGCGGGTCCAATATTTTCGGGGGCTGGACGGTGGCGGGATTTCGATTGGTTCAGAGGCGCGATCGGCCAAATAAATCCGCAAGCCCTTCAAACTCGACGTGGATACTTCGGCACCCGAGTAGTCAATCCCTACGTATCTGTCATAGCGGGCCAAGGTTTACCCTACCATCCACGGGAAAGAAGCTCTTTAGTTGTCACCGCGTTCAATACGGAAGTGCAGGTCTCCCACTCCGCGTCTTCCACCTTGCTGTATTTCACATCAAAGGGATTTCGGGTCTCCAAGGTGCGGTCGATCAACTGTCTGGCCGCCTGTTCATCATGCAGGGCCAATTGCACCCAAACTTCTTCCAAGGTATCCGGAATCTGGCCGAAGAGACCATGAATGGACTCCAGGCGAGCGGCGAGGACCTGATGCACGCGATCTTCGACGGATCCCCGATAGCGGAGATTGGCGATCCAAACCTCGGACCGGACCTGACCGATGCGCTGGATCCGGCCCTTGCGTTGCTCAAGGCGGGTGGGGTTCCAGGGTAAATCGATGTTGATAAGTGTTCCCAAGCGTTGCAGGTTCAAGCCCTCCGAAGCGGCATCGGTGCCCAGAAGGAGTTTAATATCGCCCTCCCGTACCCGCTTCTTGAGAACATTTCTATCGCATCGCTGGAATTTCCCGTTACTCCAAAAGCCCGAGCGATTGCTACCGGCATAGAGCCCGATATCCAGCGAGGAAAAGTCCGGCCTCTTGGAAAGCTCTTCCCCGACCCAACGCACGGTATCGTAGTATTGTGAAAAAAGGATGCACCCGCGATCCAACCAGCGTTCAGTGGCGCCGGAATGGGTACCCAACAGGTATCCGGTCAACGCCTCCAATTTAGGGTCCTTGTTACCCCCTTGGCGAAGCAAGGCCAGACACCGTTTCAAGGATGCGACTTCATCCGCGGTGAAATTCCTGAATTCCGAGACTGCCGAAGGGGGACGGCCCGGCTGCGCCGCATCTTCCTCGCTATCATCTTCGTCTTCCTCCTCATCCGGACCCTCGGGCTCTTCGCCCAGCAATTTGCTCAGTGTCCGGCGACCCGCCTCCATGGAGCTTCCCAGCCGGCGCAAAAGCAGGGTCTTGAAGAATCCCGCGCCCTTGACCCTTTGCTGGAGCAACAAGGAAAAGGCTTCAGCCTCGGTATAGGCGTCGAGCAGGTAGCCACCCAATACCAGGGACCCGTCATGGTCCTCCCCGAAAAGTCGGACGGAAACCTTGGGTAGGAAATAGCTGCCGGTAGCGGGATTCACGGTAGCTTCCAGATAAGCCCGGGTCCGGCGGATGATGCAGCGCAGCATGGGATTGAACCGCTCCCCATAGCGGGGAAGGAGGTTCGTTTCCAGATGCACCCGGCGGATGGCGGGGGATAATTTATCCAGGCTTTCCGGGGTGAACTGCCATTGCGTATCGGCCGCATCCAGGTTTCTACGCAAGTTGCCGAAGGACGGGTCTTCGCCTTTCGCCGGAAGCGGATCGCGGACGTATTGCCACCCTTCGGGCACGTTTTGGACGGGAACCGCAGCTTCACCTGTAACGATCTTGAGGCATTCGCTGGGACGATACCATGGGCTGGTCAGGGTCGATCCGCCCAGCACGCCGTCATTCCCGTGGGAGAGGACATGCAGTAAATCCCAGGCTTCCACGGGGTGCAGCTGGACCGGCGTGGCGGTGGCAAGCAACATGCTTTTGGTCTTGAACCCCACTTGGCGCAGGAAGGCCATCAATTTGTTGGGTTCGGCGCGTTTGTTCACCTCATCGTCGCCGGCATCGACCTTGGGGAGGTCCCGCCGGCGGGCCCGGTGCGATTCATCCACAATCACGCAGGTATACCTGCGGCTCAACAGTACGTTCAGGGTCTCGGGCAAGCCGCGCACGATCAACCCTTGGGAAACCAAGCCGATGCGCCGCGGACATTTGGCCAGGGATTTCACGCCCTCGGAAGGATATTCCAGGTCGTTCTCATCCACCCAGGCGCGACCATTCCAGCGAGCCGAAGGCAACAACAGCAGTTCCATCAACTCATCCTGCCATTGCTGGAGCAGAGGTCTCGGGGCCAATACCAGAATCGGCCCGCCGTCGGGGTCATCCACGGCCATCAACAGGGCGGCCATGGCGAGCTGGACGGTTTTTCCCAGCCCGACTTGATCGGCCAAAACCAACCGGGCTCCCCCCAAGCGATGCCGCTCCAGGGCCAGCCGTGCAAAATATTTTTGATGAGGCCAGAGCCCTTGTTCCCGGCGATAGACTGGGGTTTCCACGGCAACGGCGGCGGCGGCCTCTTCCGGATCCACGATTTCCTGCACGCCTTCGGGCTCGATCACCTTCCGGGAAAGTATCCGCTGCACGTCCTGGGCGATGAAAGGACAGCAGGCGAGGGACACAGCGCGTGGGTCATTCCAAAGCGCATTGAATTCCTCCTGTACCCAAGCCACGGCTTCGGGATCGGAATCCTCCCAGAGGAGCTCGTAGTTCACTCGCCAAGCCGTTGCGCTTTCGTTCACACTTCCGAGAAAGGCAGTGGCCGCTCCGTCGGCACGGCGAATGATTCCCGCTTTCCCGTGAATCAGGCCGAAAGCGGAATCGGGCAGGACCCGGACCTCGATTCTTTTTCGGGTCAGCGCTTCGTACAAGGCTCGGTACCGTGGGAGGGCGCTGGAAGGCGCCTCTTCGGGCTTTCCGGCGCACCAGCTTTTCCGCAGGGCTGCTTCGGCAGCGGCGGCGGTCGCCAAATCCTGCGGGTCCAGATCCGAATTGCAAATGATGCGTACTGGACCCGTGACCATGGCCAGGGCCTCGCCGGCAACTTCGAACAAGCTGGAACGGAAATACCCGGCGATGCGATCGTAGGATACCGCGCCTTCCAGCCTTTTGTTCAGGACCGCATGATCGAGACGGTTGCGGCGACTGGAATGACGAGATAGAGACATTTTTAGGCGTGATCGTTCCTGAGGCGCCCGGCGAGAATCCGCGCGGCCTCGGAGTCGGCCGCCCACTCCCGCATGCCGGCGGTATTACCCAAGGCCGCCAGCCAATCCAGCAACCCCACGAAATGCTCCCGGCGACCCCAATAGCCTTGGCCGAAGGTATCGCGCAGGTATTGCCGACCCGGCTCCGGGCTGTTTTCGGAAACCGCAGTTTCCCGGATGGCGAAAAGTAGATGCCGGAGCGGGGAGGACGCGAAGGGGTGGGAAGCGCCGGAGGCTCCCCGGCCCTTCTTTGACGTGGGTAAGGACTCGGGCTGCGCACCGCCGATGGGGGCTAATCCTCCGGTCGCAAACCCGCTGGGGGTATAGACCCGGGTGCCATTGGCCTTGTCGCTCATGAGCAGCGGCTTGATGTCGGCCGTATCGCGATCTCGTCATCAACGACATCGCCCTGGCGGGTCACGGTGCACATGCGGGAATGAGTGCCAAAGCGCTTCGAAAGCGCATGCGCGGCGGACTACGACCGTGGCGTACGC
>CBILQL010000363.1:0-5762 GCA_966238865.1 uncultured bacterium | reverse complement strand
GGACGGCCGGGTCCGCGGCCGCGGGCGGAGGGACCGCTCCGGATGGCGCCGGCGCCTCCCCCATCGAGATCCGGGACCAGGTGGACATCCCCGTGATACCCAAGGGCAAGGGCACCCTCTCCCTCGGCCTGCTTCTCAACCATCAGCGGCAGGACTTCACCGGCGTCCAGCTCACCCTGTTCTTCAACTCCGCCTCCAGGCACTTGCGGGGCGGGCAGGCCTCCGTGTTCGGGAACTTCGCGCGAGGGCCCATGCAGGGCCTCCAGCTTTCCGCCATCGGCAACGCAGCCTTCGACACCCTGGTGGGCGGTCAGGGAGCCGCGATCCTGAACGTCGCCAGGGGCGTGCAAGGGGGCCAGGGCTCCGGAGTCGTGAACCTCAATTTCGGGGAGACCCTCGGCGGCCAGGGTGCCGCGGTGCTCAACGTCAGCGGGCCGGTGGAAGGCGGGCAGGGAGCCGGCGTGGTGAACGTCGCCTACGGCAAGGTGCGGGGCGGCCAGGGGGCGGGAGTCCTCAACGTCGCCGGCGACCTGGTCGGCGGCCAGGGCGCCGGAGTCCTCAACGTCGCCGGCGGCGTGGTCGGCGGCCAGGCGGCCGGCGTGATGAACCTCGCCTTCGGCGACGTCCATGGCGGGCAGGGAGCCGCCGTCGTGAACGGCGCCCGGAACGTGAAGGGCTTCCAGGCTTCGGCGGTGCTGAACGTGGCCCGGGACGTGGAAGGGTTCCAGTTCGGCCTGGTGAACATCTCCCGGGATTTCCGCAAGGGCATCCCCGTGGGCCTCCTCAACTACAGCCACACCGGCCTGCACAGCGTGAACCTGTGGACCGACGAGCTGGGATACCAGCATTCCACCCTGCTCACGGGCACGCGGAACTTCTACACCTTCTTCACCATCGGCGAGAAGCTCCTCTCCGACCGGAACCTGGTCGTCATGGGGATGGGAATGGGCCTGCAATTCCCCTGGGGACGGAATTTCCTGGGCGGCGACATCGGCTCCTTCAACCTCGTCGAGGACTGGGATTTCGACAACGACAGCAACGGCGCTCCCGAGCTGTACCGCCTGCGCCTCCAGGCCGGGCGGGAGCTGCTCCCCTTCGTCTCCGTCTTCGGCGGCGTATCCTTCAACTACCTGTGGGACGCCGCGAACCTGGAGCATAACCTCCCCTGGAAGGACTATCCCGTGGAACCCTTCAAGGACCAGTACGTCTGGCCCGGATTGTTCGCGGGCATCCGCCTGGGCCGGTAGGCGCGGACGAAGCTGCCATGGGTGCCCGCCGCAACGGCGGCGGGCGCCGTCGCCCCAACGGCGGTGGACGCCGTCGCGGACCGCCCGCCGGCTTGCGCCTTGCTACCTTTGGACCCATGGCCAAAGCCCCTTCCCGCGACGCGCCCGCGGCCTCCACCCTCCGCGCAATCCGGAGCGGAATCCGCGCCCTGGGAGACCCCGGGCGGGCGGAGTTCATGAAGCGTTTCTTCCGCACCGGGCCCGGCGAATACGGCGAAGGCGACAGGTTCCTGGGCCTGACCGTCCCGCAGACGCGGCAGCTGGCGAAGCGGCACCGGGGCGCGCAGGCCGAGACGCGGCTGGCCCTGCTGGAGTCGGCGATCCACGAGGAGCGCCTGCTGGGCCTCCTGCTCATGGTGCAGGCCTACGAGAAAGGCGACGCGGCGATACGCAAGGCCGTCTTCGAGGACTACCTGGCCCATCGCGATCGCGTGAACAACTGGGACCTGGTGGACGGCTCCGCCCCCAACATCCTCGGGGCCTATCTCCTCGAGGAAGGCGGGCTCGGGTCCCATCCGGGCCTGCTCGAGTCCCTGGCCGCTTCCGGGACGCTGTGGGACCGGCGCATCGCCATCCTCGCCACCTTCCGCTTCATCAAGCAGGGCCGCTTCGACTGGACCCTGCGGCTGGCCGAGCGCCTGCTCGGGGACCGGGAGGATCTCATCCACAAGGGCGTCGGCTGGATGCTGCGGGAGGTGGGCGAAAGGGACCGCTCCGCGGAGGAGGCCTTCCTACGCCGCCATTGCCGCGCCATGCCGCGCACCATGCTCCGCTACGCCATCGAGAAGTTCCCCGAGCGCCTCCGCAAGGCGTACCTGGCCGGGACGGCGGGGGATTTTGCGCCCGCGCCGCGGAGGAATGTTCTTTAAGATCGGGGGCCGCCGGGCGCGAAGGGAGGCAGGCCATGGAGCCGGCTAGAGCGGCCGGAGCGGCTGCGGATTCCAGGTGGTGGCTGACGTTGGTCCGGGGCCTGCTGGCCGTATTCTTCGGATTCTGGATGGTGGCGAAGCCGGACTGGGGTCCGGCCGTCCTCGCGGCCTTCCTGGGGTGCTACGCGGCCGTGGACGGCGCGGCGGCACTGCTCCTCGGCGCTCCGGGACGGACTTGGCTCGTGGCGGCCGGCATCCTCACCCTGCTGATGGGGGCGGCCGCCTTCGCCCGCCCCCTGCTGGGCGACGGAGCCCTCGTCTACGTCCTCGCATGCTGGGCATTGCTGCTCGGTCCCGCGCTGGTGGCGGACGCATTCGCGGGCCCGGGTGACGGAAGCGGCGCGCGCAGGGCGTGGCCGGCGGCATGGCCGACAGGGTGGCCGTCCGCCCTTACCGGGGCCGGCGCCCTGATGCTGGGGATGCTTCTCCTCGCGGGCGCCGATCGGGGGCTGCCCGCCGCCTTGGCCCTCACGGGGGCCTATGCCATGGCAGCCGGCATCGTACACGTCTTCCACGGGTTCGGCCTGTACGGCAGGCGGGAAGGCGGGGCCGGCGGACTCTCCGCGGCCTGAGGCGCGGAGGATGGCGGCTCCGGCGCCCGGCGGCCAGCGGTCCGCGCCCGGGGCCGCCCCCCCGAGGAGGCGCGGATTTGCTAATTTTCCGCGTCTCAAAAAGGACGGCGGGACCATGCGCAAATGGCGGACTGAGGACTCGAGCGAGCTGTACAACATCGACGGCTGGGGCGCCGGCTATTTCGGGGTCAACGCCAAGGGGCACGCCACGGTCCGCCCCCAGCGCGATAAGGGCTTCGAGATCGACCTCAAGGAGCTGGTGGACGAACTCTCCTTCCGGGACATCAGCCCGCCTGTGCTGCTCCGCTTCCCGGAGATCCTGGACGACCGCATCGAGCAGATCTCCCAGTGCTTCGATTCGGCGTCGCGCGAGTTCGGCTACAGGGGCAAGTACTACAACGTCTACCCCATCAAGGTGAACCAGCAGCGTCCCGTGCTGGAGGAGATCGTCCGCCACGGCAAGAAGTTCAACATCGGCCTGGAGGCCGGGTCCAAGCCCGAGCTGCACGCGGTGCTGGCGGTGATGGACAACCCCGAGTCGCTGTTCATCTGCAACGGCTACAAGGACGAGGAGTTCATCGAGCTGGCGCTGCTGGCCCAGAAGATGGGCAAGAAGATCTTCATCGTGGTGGAGAAGCTGAACGAGCTGCGCCTCATCAAGAACATGGCGGTGCGCCTCAACGTCCAGCCGAACATCGGCATCCGCATCAAGCTGGCCTCCTCCGGCAGCGGGAAGTGGGAGGATTCCGGCGGCGATCAGAGCAAGTTCGGCCTCAACTCCTCCGAGCTGCTGGAGGCCCTCGACCTGGCCAAGGCCGAGGGCATCCTCGACTACGTGCGTCTGATACACTTCCACCTGGGCAGCCAGATCACCAACATCCGCAAGATCAAGAGCGGCCTCAAGGAGATCGCCCAGTACTTCGTGCAGATCCAGGCAATGGGCTGCAAGATCGACTTCGTCGACATCGGCGGCGGCCTGGGCGTCGACTACGACGGCACCCGCTCCACGCGCAACTCGAGCGTCAACTACACCATCCAGGAATACGCCAACGACGTCATCTACACCCTGGCCGACGTGGCGGACAAGCACAAGCTGCCCCATCCCAACGTCATCGCCGAGTCGGGGCGCGCCCTGACCGCGCACCACAGCATCCTGGTCTTCAACGTGCTGGAAGTGGCCAAGCCTCCGTTCTGGAACGACGCCACCGACGAGATCGGGGACCAGCCCCACGAGACCGTGCGCGAGCTGCACGGCATCTACCGGAGCCTCTCCTCCAAGAACATGCTGGAGGCCTGGCACGACGCCATGCAGTCCCGCGAGGAGGTGCTGGATCGCTTCAACCTCGGCCTCGTCGACCTCAAGACCCGCGCGCTGGCCGAGCGCCTGTTCTGGTCCGTGGCCCAGAAGGTGACGAAGCTGGCGGAGGAGATGAAGCATCCGCCCTTCGAGCTGCAGAACATCCCCAAGCTCCTGGCCGAGAAATACTTCTGCAACTTCTCCCTGTTCCAGTCCCTGCCCGACTCCTGGGCCTTCGATCAGATCTTCCCGGTGGTGCCCATCCAGCGGCTGGACGAGGAGCCCACCCAGAGCGTGACCCTGCAGGACATCACCTGCGACTCGGACGGCAAGATCGACCACTTCATCGGCAAGGGGGATCAGGCCCGCAGCGTGCCCCTGCATCCGCTGCGCGGCGACGAGCCCTATTACGTGGCCGTGTACCTGGTGGGCGCCTACCAGGAGATCCTCGGCGACCTGCACAACCTCTTCGGGGACACCAACGCCGTGCACGTGACCTGCAAGGGGCAGGAGGGCTACCAGATCGACCAGGTCATCGACGGCGAGTCCGTCGCCGACGTGCTGGAATACGTGCAGTTCAGCGACAAGACCCTGGTGCGCACCATGGAGGCCTGGGTCTCCGCCTCCATGAAGGAGGGGAAAATCACGCAGCAGGAGGGCCGCGAGTTCCTGGCCATCTACCGCTCCGGCCTGTACGGATATACCTACCTGGAGTAGTCCGCCAGAAGCCCTCCGTCCCGGTTTCCCAATACGCCGGTTAGGCCAAATCGGCAACGCCTCCGGCATCTTTCCACGCTTGCGCCGGCGTCTCCCCGGGTATATGTTAGGGGAGGCCCCCATGGGCGACCCTTGGACGCGTGGAGCACCCGCGCACGCCTCGCCGATTTCCTGTTTTTTCACATGTTTTCGGGGATGTCGGAAGCCCTCCACGGAGGAGATTTCCCCGGCCCTGTCCGTTCCGGAGGCAATTATGAAAGCCAATATCCAGCTCTCGCCGCGGGGAACCGCCAGGGCCGCCGACGGCGGCATCCGCCCTCTGGCGGCCGTCGCCAGGGCTTTCTGCCTGCTGGCCGCCCTCTTCGCAACCCAGCCGGCTTCCGCCCAGGGCTCCTTCCCCGGCTGCTCCGACGTCGCGGACTCGGAAATCAACGTCACGCGCATCGTCAACCGGGCCGCCGACGGCGTCGAGGAGCCCATGAAGCTGGCCTTCGAGTCTGTGGCGGCCCCGGGCCAGGACGCCAAGGATCGGGTGCACGTCTACTACACCGAGCGCAAGGGCAGGCTGCGCAAGTACGACGCCATCCAGAAGCGGACCCTGACGCTGGCGCAATTCCCCCTCTCGGTGGGAACCACGTCCTCGGACGGACTCATGGGGATCGCCCTGGATCCCGGGTTCCGCACCAACCACCAGCTCTACCTCTATTACACCGCCGGCAGCGGCGCCGCGGCCACCTGGCGTGTATCGCGCTTCACCCTGAACGCCGCCCACGAGGTCCTGGACATGGGCAGCGAGCGGGTGATCCTCGACATTCCCATCCAGATCGGCGCCCAGCACACAGGGGGCGCCCTGGCCAGGGACCCTTCCGGGGATCTTTGGATCGCTGTGGGCGACAACCACCTGCCCGGCGGCGAGGGGTTCTCTCTCCACACCTCCGCGAATACCAACGACCTGCGCGGC
>CBILQL010000362.1:0-5766 GCA_966238865.1 uncultured bacterium | reverse complement strand
AGTCTGGGGGTGTTTTTCCAATATAACTAAGATGGGCGGCTCCATCAGCCGCAGGGGCATCGCGGCCGCTTCCCCGATATCGGGGCGTCGCATCCCGGGGCGGCGCTCCCCGCCGTGTCCGGCCCCGCAGCGCATGCGGCCCCGCCGCACTTGCTATCTTTACCGTCGGTATGCAGATCACCCTGAACGGACAGCCGGCCAGCCTCGAGGACGGCATGAACCTGGACCAACTCCTGGCCTTCTACCGCCTCAAGAAAGACATGGTGGTGGTGGAGCTGAACCGCGTCGTCCCGCCGAAAGAAGCCTATGCCGGCACCCGCCTCAAAGAGGGCGACGTAGTCGAAATCGTGAAATTCCTGGGCGGGGGATGAGGGGGGAGAGACTCAGTCCTGCGTCGCAGGGAGGTTTTTAGTTTTTCGTTTTTAGTTGGGGATATCCCAGGGGTGCAGGCCACAAGGCCAGACGCACCCATCTAAAAACGAAAAACGAAAAACGAAAAACCTCCCCTTCCCCTTCTCAACGGTACTCCGCCAGCTCCGTCCCCGCGTAGTACGCCGACAGAATCGCCCGGAAGTCCTGGCCCGCCTTGGCGCGGGCGATGGTCCCGAATTGGCACAGGCCCACCCCGTGGCCGAAGGCCCGGCCCTCGGCCAGGGCCCGGCCGCCGGACACCTTGATGTCGAACCAGGCGCTGGGCAGGATGCGTTCCTCGGCGCCGGCCGGCCGCAGGGCCCAGCGCACCTTGTCCCCCTTGACCAGGATGTCTCCCTTGTCGGTGACGATGCGCAGCAGCCGGATGCGCCCGCAGGCCGCCAGGGAGGCCGTTTCGAGGCGCTGCACGGTGTTGAAGGCGGGGAAGGAGGGCACGCCCGCCGAGGCCAGGTTGCGCTTCAGGATGCCGGCCAGCTGGGGCAGGGACCATTCCTGGCGCCACGCGCTGTACTTGGAGGCCTGGCAATAGCGGTTCCCCGCGGCGTCGAGGTCCGGGCGGGGCACCAGGTAGGGGATGCTGTCGCCGCCCCACACCTCGTGGCGGGCCGCGGTGCGCCCGCCGCAGGTGCTGTGGTAATAGCATTGCACCAAGGTGTCCCCGTAATTGAGGGTCATGCCCCGGGTCTCGCGGATGGCGCGGTCGCTGAGGAGGTACTCCCCTTTCACGCCCTTGTACACCTGGTCCTGCACGTCGGCGTGCAGGTGGAAGTCCCGGTCCTTGTTGGCCAGCATGCGCTTGCAGGCGTAGGTGCGGGCGGCCACGGCCATGGCCTTGAGGGCCTCCAGGGCGTCCCGGTCCACGGTGCCCAGCTCGTAGGGCAGCACCCCGCGCAGGTAATCCTCCAGCCCCAGGACGTTCACCACCGAGAGCTCGCCCGAGGCGGCGGCGATGATTTCCAGGTGCCCCCGGTACACCTGGCCGCCCACCTCCAGCAGGTTGTAGGGGTTCAGGGAGACCACGCGCAGGCGGCGCGCCGCCACCTGCAGAACGGTCCGGTTCGCCTGCATCACCGTGAAGGCGCCGCCCTCGCGGCGCAGCACCATGCGCCCCCGCAGCACTTCGGGAGCGCCGCCGGCGTCGCCGCGTATCTCCGCGTCCCCGAGGGAATAGACGGCGAGGGGCTTAGACGTGCGGCTGAGGAGCACCCGCACGTGGGCGGGGAGGTCCACGGGGCGGGGACGATAGCGGATGGCCGGCAGCCGGCCGCGGTCGGGGCGGCCGAGGATCGGGCCCGACAAGGTGTCCGAGGGACGGGAGAAGGCGGAGGTGTCGCCGCGCGGCCGGCGGAAGAACGCCTTCACGGTGTCCGAGACCGGCACGTCGAAGCGGACCGTGTCGCGCGCCTCAGGGAAGGGGGCTTCGCCGGCGGCGAGCCTGTCCAGCGGGGCCGGGTCGGGCGGCAGTTGGACCACGACGGCGGTGCCGTCTTCCCGGGGGAGGCCGGCAGAACCGGGCCCGCAGGCCGCGAGAAGGCCGGCGAGCAGGGCGGCGAGGACGCCGTGGGCCGTCAGGCGGGCGGCGGCGATGGAAAGGCGGGGAGGGGGAGCGTCGGCCGCGAGGCTCACGCGGGCACCGATTTGGATTCCTTGGAGAGCTTCTTCAGCTTGCTCTCGTTGAGGCTGCGGTCGGTGGCGGAGATCTTGTCCACGAAGAGGACGCCGTCCAGGTGATCGATTTCGTGCTGGATGCAGCGGGCCAGGAGGCCGTCGATGTTCTCGAGCAGGAGGGGCTTGCCGTCCTTGTCGAGGCCCTTCACCGAGACGACCTCGGGACGCTCCACGTCGGCCCAGACGCCGGGGATGGACAGGCAGCCCTCCTCGGCCATGCACAGGCCCTCCTTCTTCACCAGCTCGGGGTTGAAGATATGGTAGGGCTTGCGCTCCGCGTCCTCGTCGTTGGTCACGTCCAGGACGATGAGCCGGATGGAATGCCCCACCTGGGGCGCGGCCAGTCCGATGCCGTTCGCCTTGTACATGGTCTCGAGCATGTCCTCGGCCAGCCGGGTCAGCTCCGGGGTGACGGTGCGCACTTCCGCCGCGCGCTTGCGCAGCACCTTGTTGCCGTAGAGGTTGATATTCAAAGCCATCGCAATTCCTTCCCGAAACCCTTCGAATCCCCGGCCGGCAGCACCCTGGGGCGCCCAGGCCGCATCCCTCAGGCCTTGGCCTCCACCGGTTTCTTCACCTCGGCGGCCTTCTCGTCCCCGATCACCTTCTGGATCGAGGTCTTGAGGAAGTCGATCCGGGCCCCGTCCGAGGACACCTTGAGGGTCACAATATTATCCTTCATTCCCGCCACTTCGCCGACGATTCCGGCCTGGGTCAGCACCCGGTCGCCCTTCTTGAGCTCGGCAAGCATCTTGTTCAAGGCCTGCTGCTCCCTCCTTTTCGGCAGGAAAATGAGGAAATACATGATCAGGATCATGGGCAGGAAGAACAGCAGATCGGAGGTATTGAACATGGGGGGAATCCCTAGTTGAAGTGTGCCGGACCGCCGCCGGAAGCCTTGGGCTATGCCGGATGCCGGACCGGCAGGTAAAAGTAATTTAAGATTTTGCGCCTTTCCCGACCTCCCGGGGCTTGCATCGCCATAACCTTACCAAGAATTGTCCCTTACGCCGCCCCAGCCCGGTTGACGGCCTTCCGGGCCGCCCGGATAATGGATATTGTCATGGACCTGCAGCCCTATATGCCCCAGCCGGACCCGGCCCCCTACACCGTGGGCCAGATGGCGGGCGAACGGGAAGAGGTGAAATACACCTTCACCAGCCAGGAGAGCCTGGTGGCGCATTTCGCCCAATGGTTCCCCCACGATTGGATCCTGTCCCTGATCGAGGCCGAAAAAGAGGTGTTCGTGGTCCGCCGCGAATGCTCCCTGGAAGAGACCCGCCTGCAATTCCTCAAGAAATGCGAAAATTCCCTGCTCCGCTGGCTGCACCATCCCCGGGAGGCCAACGGGGAGGGGTGGAGCGGCGCCGCATAGGCCCGAGTCGACATCGGAGCCGGTCCGAGGGGGTTGGATCGGTCATGCGAGGGAGGGCTCCGTCAGGAGCCCTCTTCGCGTTCAGGCCGTTTTTCTGGCCCTTGGATTCAGGCCATCCGTCTCAGGCCTTCAGGTTGGCGCGGAAGAACTCGAGGGTCCGCGTCCAGGCCAGCTTGGCCGCCGCCTCGTCATAGCGCGGGGTGGTGTCGTTGTTGAACCCGTGCTGGGTTCCGGGATAGGTGAATGCCTCATATCGCACCTTGGACGCCTTAAGGGTCTTCTCGTAGTCGGGCCACCCCGCATTGATGCGCTCGTCGGTGGCGGCGAAATGGATCAGCAGGGGCGCCTTGATCTTGGGGACGTCCTCCAGGGCCGGCGCCGACCCGTAGAACGACACGGACGCATCGAGGTCGGGCAGGCGGGTGGCCAGGTAGCCGGCCATGCCGCCGCCATAGCAGAAGCCCACCACCCCCAGCTTTCCGTTGCCGCCGGGCAGGCCCCGGGCATGCGCCGCGGCCGCGAGGAAATCCTCCCGGGTCTTGGCCTGGTCGAGCTGCTTGAACTTGTCCCGGGCCGCGTCCTCGTCACCGGGATAGCCGCCCAGGGGAAAGAGCGCATCCGGGGCCAGGGCGATGAAGCCCTCCAGCGCCAGCCGCCGGGCGATGTCCTCGATATGCGGATTGAGGCCGCGGTTCTCGTGGACGACGAGGACCACCGGCAGCTTGCTCGAGGCCTTGGCATGCCCACCGGCCTCTTTGGCGGGCCGCGCGAGATAGGCGCGCGCCTTGCCGTAGCCCTTGGGCGAGGCGAACTCGACGGAGGAGACGGCCAGCCTGGGATCGCCGGGCGGGACCTGCTGGGCGGCCGCGAAGCGGGGGCTCAGCGCGTCCAGGAAACCGGCGGCGGTGAGGGCCCCCACCGCGTAGCGGGAGGCCTCCTTGAGGAAGCCGCGCCGGTCCAGCGAACCGTGCACGTATCTGTCGAACAGGGAGAGGACTTCGGGAGGGAAATCCTTGCTGGTCAGGCGGGGTATCGCGTCGGCCATGGCGGTCTCCTCGATGTGTCCCGGCAACCGGGTTCCCGGAAAATAACCTTTTGCAGCCCGTGCGCCCGTCTTGCCGCTGCCGGTGGCGGTTGATACCTTTGGGGGCCGCCTTGAACGGGGCGGAATCCGGCTCCCGTAGCTCAATGGATAGAGCAGCGGTTTTCTAAACCGTTGGTTCCAGGTTCGAATCCTGGCGGGAGCGAAAATTTCCCCTGAAATGCAAGGATTTCCCGGCCGGAATCAGAAAGTTTCTGGTTCTGATCGCGCTTGGGAAATCCGGTTTTTCCAAAAGGGTACACTCCGGGGTACACTTTACCTTGCTGGCTTCACCTGGATCCGCGAACCTGAATCAATTAAGCAGGCTGCACGTATGGGGAGCAACGGTTTCCCGGTTTGCCATGGCAACCGTCTCCCTTCGATTCGCGAAAGGCTACCATTAAATCGATTCTGAAGTCGATTGAGCCATCGGTTGGAAAACCGATTCTCCCTGTAGCGAAAAGGGTAGTGACGCATAGCCATTCCTTAGGTCGGCAATCCCGGCTAAAACCGCCCAATTGGGTATTACCTTCTCCGGGAGGTTCCCACCATGATGACGCTACGCCGCTTTCAAACCGTATCGAAGGTGTCGAGGCGGCCCCGGATCGCATGAAGGCCCTCGTGTTCGGCAAGCCGGTCCTGCGGGACCGTGACGAGGAGGAAATCCGGGGATACCGGGAAGCGCTTCGCTGGACACACGAAGAACACCGGAAAATCCCCCTGTCGGAAAAAACGATACGGAAACTCCATCAGATGACGCGAGGGAAAATCCGGGATGCCGGCAAGTACAAGGAGAAGGACGGAGGCAGCATCGAGCGGCTGCCGGATGGTGAGACGCGCGTCAGGTTCAAGACCGTTTCCGCCTCCTGAACTCCGGCTGCCATGGGCGAGTTGCGCGCCTCGCGTGGCGAAACAACGGCCAAGTCCACGCGCCAATCCTTGGAGGTGAAGGCCTCTTGGGCGCCGCCCAGTGAAGTGGCGGATAACCTGCTTCAAGATCCGCTTTCACTTCCAGCCCGAGACCGGATTTTCCTTCCCGGTCATTCGCCTGTTACATCCCGATTTGGGGGGGGCGTGCTTCTCCGCTTGAATCCGGAATCCTCAACAGCCTAAAATCGTTCTGACTGAAGTTTGCAACCTGATCAAGTCGGAGCGACCATGGCTTCCTGGATTGCCCGTATTTTCATTGTCCTTTTCATCTGCCTCCTAC
>CBILQL010000361.1:0-5775 GCA_966238865.1 uncultured bacterium | reverse complement strand
ATGATGGCGTAGAACAGGAATTCGAAGAACCGGTACCGGAGCTTGATGGTCCAAGCCTGGCTGGAGTCGTCAGGAATTATTTGGATGGTGACGTAGCGCTTCTTGGACATGCTCAGCCATTATGCAAACTATCATGCCCTCTCTGCAGCAGGTCGCCCAAGGTTTCGAGATCGGCCCGGCTCATGTAGTGGATCTCCACCACGCCCTTGGTCTCGCCGCCCTTCAGCACCACCTTGGTCCCGAGCAGGTAGCGCAGCTTCTCCACGAAGGCGCCGACATTGGGGCTCACGGGCTTGCCCTTGTCCTTGTCCTTCTTCTTGGCGGAGGCCGCCGCGCCGCTTTGCTCGGCGCCGCGCACCGTGATCTGGGCATCCAGTATTTTCCGGGCCAGCTTGAGCTGCTGGGAGGCATCCACTTGCAACAGGGCGCGGCCGTGGCCGGCGGTGAGCTTGCCGGCCTGGATGAGCGAGCGCACCTCCGGATCCAGCTTCAGGAGGCGGAGCGTGTTGGTGATCGCGGAGCGGCTCTTGCCGAGCTGCTCGGCGATTTCCTCATGGGTGGCGCCGACCTCGTTGATCAGGCTCTCATAGGCCAGGGCCTCTTCGATCGGATTGAGCTGCACACGCTGCAGGTTCTCGATCAGGGCCATTTCCATCATGTCCCGGTCCGACAGATGCTCGCGCACCTGGGCGGAGATCTCCGTCTTGCCGAGGCGCTGCATGGCCCGGAAGCGGCGCTCCCCGGCGACTAGCTGAAAGCCCTCCCCGTGTTTGCGGAGCAGGATGGGTTGGAGCAGGCCCTTCTGATTGATGGAATCCGCCAGCTCCTGGATTTCCTGGTCCGAGAATTCGCGCCGGGGCTGATATGGATTTGGAGATATTTTGGAAATTTCAACATCCAAAACGGGCGACCCGGTTTTCGGGTTCACTACCTCATTGCCGATATTGCCGAACAGGGCTTCCAAGCCCTTTCCCAAGGCCTTCCTAGACATGCTCGATAATCTCCTTGGCCAGCTCCATGTAGCGCATGGCGCCGGTGCTCAAGACATCATATAGGATGATGGGCTTTCCGAAGGAAGGCGCTTCGCTCAACTTGACGCTGCGCGGGATGATGGTCTTGAAGACTTTTTCCGAGAAGGTATTCTGCACGTCCTCGGCCACCTGCTTCGACAGATTGAGCCGGCTGTCGTACATCGTCAGCAGCGCGCCTTCGATGGCGAGGCGCGGGTTCAGGTTCTGCTGCACCAGACGGATGGTATTGAGAAGCTCCGCCAATCCTTGCAAGGCATAGTACTCGCATTGGATCGGGATTAGCACGGAGTCCGCGGCGGTGAGCACATTCAGGGTCAGGATGCTCAAGCTGGGCGGGGAGTCGATGAGGACGTAGTCGTACTTGCCCTTCACCGCATCCAGGACGCGCGCGAGTCGCTTCTCCCGTTGGGGTTTGGTGATGAGCTGCACTTCCATGCCGGCCAGGGAGCGGGAGCAGGGAAGCATTTCAAGATACGGCATGACCGTGGGTCGTACCAGCGCCTGGATCTGCTCCGGCTTCACTTCTTTTTCCGCCAGGACCAAGGCGTCGTAAATGTCCTCTTCGAAGGACTCGTCGAAGCCCATTCCCTGGGTGGCGTTCGCCTGCGGGTCCATATCCACCAGCAGAACCCGCTTTTCCATGGCTGCCAGGGCCGCGGATGTATTCACGCAGGTGGTGGTCTTTCCCACTCCGCCTTTCTGATTACAGGCCGCGATGATTCGGGTCACATTTCACCCGCCTTGTAGGCGATGACGATATGGTATCTCCGGGAATTGTTGGCCAATTGGTAGCCGTGGTTTTCCACCTTCTCATATCCCTGGGGGACCGAGGATTCTTCCGAGGTCTTGAAGGTCATGAAGGCGCCGCCCGGTTTCAGCATCTTGTAGGCGAGACGGGCATCGCGATTGAACTCCCCGAAGGCGCGGCAGCAGACCACGTCCATATGGGACAGGAAAACCTTCTCCACCCGTTCAGCCAGGACATGGAGGTTGGGGATGCGAATCTCCCGGATCAGCTCGGCCATCAAGGCGGCCTGCTTCTGCTTCGGTTCGATGGCGAACACGTCGATGTCCGGACAGGCAATGGCCAGGGGAACAGAGGGGAGGCCAATGCCGCTTCCCATATCCGCCAGCTTGTTCACGTCCCGGAAAAAAGGAATCAGCTGCAAGGAGTCGACGATGTGACGATCCCAGATGAAGGCCTCGTCGGCTTCGCCGACCAGATTGATATTCTTATTCCATTTTTTGAGCAAAACCTCCAAATCCTTCAGTTTTTGCAAGGTTTTCTCATCAAAACGACTCGGATCTTGGAGGAGATTCGCCATAGGGATTGTAAATGTATGCTAATCTTTTTGGATTTCAACCCTGGCCAGGATTCGTGTGATTTCGGCCCTATGTTTCACGTGAAACATAGGGATCGGAAACAGAGGCCGGCGAAAATGTTTCACGTGAAACAAAGGTGGCGGATCCATAGTTCAGGGTGTCTTTGAAGCGGGCATGACATAGACCATACCAGAGGGTCGGATGGGCACGGACCACGAGTTCAAGCAGGCGGTGATACCGGGAGCTGAGGCGACCAGGATTGGGAAGCGAGGACCCGGGGGGATGAATGGAAACGATGCGGACTTCACCGGAGGGAAGCAGGAAACTCACGAAGACTTCCGGACCCAATCGGCGCACCAGGGTTTCGGGAAGCGGGTCCATGGCAGCTGACTGTCCGAAGAGAGGTGATGAATGGCGGCTGACGGGGGAGAACTGATCCCATAGGATTCCGAAACACCCACCCGACCGGAGATGGGATAGGGCCTGGGGAAGCACGCGCTCCGAGACGACCGGAACACGATTACGCCGACGCAAATCCCTAAGTCGAGCTTCGGCCCATTGAGAGGAGAGCCGCCGGGCGGATCCCAACAAAGGGATTCCGGTGCGGGACATCCAGGATGCTAATGCCTCCCAATTGTGGAAGTGCCCGGTCAGGAACAGGGAGGGGGAGAGGCGGAGCCGCTCCCATTTCCGGCGGTCCCGGGGGCGAACCCGGATAGGGATTTCATGATGCCCCAATAACACCCGGCAGGCATCCCAGGTCAGGGCCAGGTACCAGCGGAACAGAAAAGAGTTGGATCGGATTGAAAGCGGAGCCGAGCCCGAGCGTTCCCACACCTTGAGGTTGAGGCGTATGGTCCGGGCCTTCCATCGGGCGCACCATAGCCCGGTGGCCAGAACCAAACAAACAGAGTATTTATATAGAAACAGTAGAAAGGATAGATATTTCAATTTTTAGAGCTGTTCGGCGGAAAGAGGGTCAAATCCGCCGTTTTCCTTGGCTAACCCTTGAAGCTACAAGGGGATGAGAACTAAATTAACCCCTCATCCTTTAAATTGGAATTCCTGCCATGAAGAGAACTTTCCAGCCCCGCAATCGCAAACGCGTGAACAAGCATGGTTTCCGGTCCCGCATGGCCACCAAGGACGGTCGTGCCGTGCTGTCCCGGCGTCGCGCCAAGGGCCGGCACAAGCTGACCGTCAGCGATTCCATGTCCCACAAGGATATCTGATCCATCCCTCCCCAAGGTGGAGTCTTAAACCTTGGATGGCAGCTCGACCCCCCGGCGCATTCCGCTGAAGAATCGCCGGCTCCACACACCCTATATGTATAAGCGAGTGTTCGAGGGGGGACGCGCCTTGCGCGGCTCTCCCCTCACATTGAGATATTTCCGTGCCGAACAGGATTGCTCCCGGGTGGGCTATATCATCCGCAAGAAAACCGGCGATGCGCCCCTGCGCAATTCCATCCGCCGCACGTTGCGCCGATCCTTCCAGGAAGCGCTGCCCGTCCTTCGCGAAGGCACATGGTTGATCTTCGACGTCTCGGACAAGGCCTCCGGTTTCTCGCGCGCGGCGTTGCGCCGGGAGGCCGACCGGCTCCTGCTCGCCGTAGGGGGCGCGCCATGAAATGGCCCGCCCTGTTCCTCATCCGTCTCTACCAGGGCGTGCACCTGGCGTTCTTCCGGAACTGCTGCCGCTTCCATCCCACCTGCTCCGAATACGCCGCCCAGGCCATCGAAGCCCATGGCGTCCTGAAGGGGATCCTGCTCGGAGTCTGGCGCATCCTGCGCTGCCAACCCTTCGCCCGCGGCGGCTGGGACCCGGTTCCGGCCCAGGGCGAAGTCCGGAGCGCGTTCCCCCGCCTGAAACCCGGACACCTTGCCTGATCTTCCGAGGAGATTCACTTGAATAGAAACACGTTGATCGGTTGGATCCTCCTCATGGGCCTGTTCATGGTCTGGACCACCCACAAGAGCAAGCAGGCCCAGGCGGAACAGAAGCAGAAACTCGAGCAGCAGCGGATCGATTCCCTGGCGCGCGTGAAGGAGAAGTCGGCCGCCGACAGCGCCGTCGCCCGCACCGGCGACAAGAATGCCGTGTGGTCGGCCCCCGGGATATCGGCCGCTCCCGATGCCGGCGCGGCCCCGTCCGACAGCCTCGCCAAGGCGTCCGGCGACAAGGCCGCGGCCGCGGCCGGAACCGCGGGAGCCGCCGCCCCCGCGACCGCAAGCGCGCCCGCCGCGGAAGCGGTGACACGGCGCGCCTTGGTCGTCGAGACGGACCGCATGACGGTGACCCTGGACAACCTTGGGGCGAGGGTGACGACCCTGAACATCCCCGAGCTGCACGGCAAGAAACCCCATCAAGGCGAACTTATCTCCCCCGACAAGGGCGGCGCCCTGCTCCTCACCCTCAACAACCAGGATCTGGGCAAGGTCCTGTGGAAGATGGAGGCGCCCGACGCGGCGGTGCAGGACAACCGCCTGCGGGTCCATGGCGCCCCCGCCACGGTGACCTTCCGCCTGGTCGGGACCGCGGGTCCGAACGGAACCGGCGGCGATCTGGTCCGCACCTACACCTTCCACCCCGACTCCCTGGGCTTCCACCACGCCCTCAAGACCGATGCCGACATCGAGTCCTACACCCTCAAGTGGCCCTCGGGGCTCAACGAGACCGAGGCCATCAACCTGGGCAAGGGCATCGGGCTCAACAGCAGCTTCTTCAGCGAGCTGGTCATCGACAACGGCGTCACCGTGATGCGCGAGGGGTTCAAGGGGAAGAAGTCGTTCAACGAGGAGAGCGGAAACGTGCGCTGGACGGGCCTGCGCCGGAAATACGTGGCCGCGGTCCTCAACTTCGGCCAGGATACGCACCATAAGATCACCGCCACCGGCAGGATTCCGGAAGGCAAGGACGACAATTATCCCCATGAGTACGAGCTGCAGATTTCGGGCCAGGAGTTCGAGGACAAGGCCCTCGACTTCGACTTCGACATCCTGCCCCTGAGCTACGGCCAGCTCAAGGAGAGGAACCAGAACTACGAGAAGATCATCTTCTCGGGCTGGGAATGGTTCTTCCGCGCCGACGTCTGGTACGTGGGCCTGTGCGGCCTGGTGCTCAAGCTGCTCAAGGGGTTCCACGAGATGATCCCCAACTGGGGCGTGGCCATCATCCTGCTCACCTTGCTGGTGCGCTTCGTGACCTTCCCCCTGACCATCGCCCAGACCAAGGCCGGCGTGCGCATGGCCCAGCACGCCCCGGCCATCCAGAAGATCCGGGAGCGCAACAAGGGCAACAACCAGAAGGCCAGCCTGGAGATCATGGAGTATTACAAGAAGGAAGGCATCAACCCCATGGCCCAGGTCATGGGATGCTTCCCGGTGCTGCTCCAGATGCCCATCTTCATCTCCCTGTTCAA
>CBILQL010000360.1:0-5776 GCA_966238865.1 uncultured bacterium | reverse complement strand
GCTGGAGCAGGTCGTCCACGTCGTCGGCCCGCTGGGAAAGCATGGCGCTGGGAGCGGCCCGGAAAGTCCGGCTCCATTCCTGGAAGACCAGCTCCACCACCCGCTCCGCGTTGATCCGCTTCTTCCGCAAGGTCGCTTCCAGGTCTTCGGCGAGCTGGGGGTCGGAGAGCATGGAGGCATGGGCCAGGAAGATGTCGGAATAATCCCTGCCCATGGTCCGTCGGAGCCGGCCGGCCGACTCCCTGAGCAGCCCCCTCACGGCTTCCAGGGCATCCTGGATCCGCCGCCATTCCGGCTCGATCTGCCCGTCGTTCACGTTGTATGCGATATGCCTGGCTTCGAGGATGTCGTTGTAGACGTAGGCCGCGCCTCGCGCCAGTCCGCCGGAAAACGGCACCCCTTTGAGGTGCGCCATGCGGGGGCGGTTCTTCGGCGCCGTCATTCGAGTGCCCTGCTCCCGGGACCCGGACCGCTCCGGGCTCCCGGCTTTCATCCCTGCGCCGTTCGCGGCCATCCGGAAGCGATGAGGTTCCCTTCCTTCGCCCGGGCGGGCACGGGATGCAAGTCCCAGATCAGGCCGGTGGCGGCCAGGAGACGGAGCAGATAGTAGGTGATGTCCACCTCCCACCAGAAGAATCCCTGCCGGGCGGAGACGGGGAAGTGGTGATGGTTGTTGTGCCAACCCTCGCCCAGGGTGATGAGGGACAGGACGGCGCTGTTCTTGCTCCGATCGCCGGTCAGGTACCGCGGACGGCCCAGCAGATGGCCCAGGGAATTGATGCTGAACGTCGCGTGGTAGAGGAGCACGGTGGAGACGAAAAAGCCCCAGATCACCATCTGGGGACCGCTGGTGCCCAGCGCAGGGAAGAACGCCTGCAGCGCGCTTCCGAGGAGGAGCAGGCAGAAACCCGCCGCCAGGGGAGCGACCCAATGCCGGGATTCCAGCCATCGGAGCTCGGGAAAGCGGATCAGGTCGCGGACCCGCTCTTCCCGCACCGCGAAGGACGACGGATCCAGGAACCACAGCATGTGGCTCCGCCAGAATCCCGCTTGGGAAGGGGAATGGGGGTCGCGCGGAGTATCGGCGAACATGTGGTGTTCGCGGTGATGCGAGGCCCACCAGAGAGGCCCCTTCTGCGTGGCCATGCACCCCAGGACGGCGAAGGCGAACTGGGTCTTCCTTCCGGTCCGGAAGGCCCTGTGGGAAAAGTACCGATGATACCATCCGGTGATGGCGAACATCCTCAGGACGTAGAACCCGACGCAAACCGCGACCGCGACGGGGCTGACTCCCGTCCAAATCGTCCCCAGGCACATCGCATGGATGACCCAGAAGGAGATGCGGTTCGTCCTGGTCGAAACGGGTATGCTTCCCGGGCCCGATCGCAGAATTGCTGGGTCCGTGGGATGTCCGGCCGGGTTCATAGGAACAATATCCGAAAATATCCGCCTTCCTGGAATGGACGCGATCCGTCCGGAACACGCGGACGGCCTTATTTACAAAAAAATATGGTCGAAATTCTTGCCATGGAAACCAAGGCGGTGAGGAAGGGGCCGATGGCGCGCAGTACCACTTCGTCCATGGCTCACTACTGGCGAAACCAGCCTGCGAGCGTGTCGGCCAAGGCTTCCACATCCCTTTTCCCAAGGGTCGATCCGAAAAGGGGGAAACAGATGGCCAGGGTTTTTGCATCCAGGCGCAGTATGTGGGCGGCCCCGGTCTCATCTTCCTTGTCCTCATCGTAGTCGTATTCCCGGCCCTGCCCGAAAAACACCTCGAAATCCGACTCCGACTGGTTCCACCGCGACACGACGGATCGCTCGATAGGCGTAAGTTTTCCCTGCTTGATCATCCAGGAGGAGAACTTCAATCCGACCACGCCGGAGGCGCCTGCCCGAAGCCAGCTATGGAAGATTAGTCCGGTGTCCAGGCTCTTCCTGGGCATGTCCTCCTCCCCGAGTACAAAGATGCGAGGATCGCGATCGACCGTGACGGCAACGTAATTCCTGACGGTTTGCTCGGCCATCCTGCCTCTTTCGGATCGGGAGAGGCTTCCAATCTAGCAATATGGGGCCTCCGGGGGAGAAACAGGAGATATTTGCCTCCCGTAATGCTTTCGATACGTATATTCCGGAATAAATAATCAATCGCTTCCGCGTTCGGCCATCCTCTCCACGCGACCCGGTTGGAAGCGGAGCGCCCATTGAAATCCATTCCCATCGATGACGACTGCGCCGTTCCCGGTCCTGCACCGCAATCCATGGGGTACTGTCACGGATCCGGTGACGTTCCGTGGCAAGGATTCGAATCGACGGGGAGGTCGCTAGTATGGGCTTGAAGCTCCACTTCCTCTGCCATGGCGAGTCCGAGCACGGCCGGGAGGGATTATTCTGCGGGTCGGGCACCGACTCCGCGCTGAGCCCATCCGGATTGGACACTGCGCAGAGCTTCGCTTCCGCGTATGCCGGATACCCTTTCCAAGCCGTCTATTCCAGCCCGCTTTCGCGGGCCCGGGCAACCGCGGCCCCTATTGCCGAAGCCTTGCGCCTCAAGACCATGGAGCGAGACGGGCTGAGGGAGATAGCCTATGGGAAGTGGGAGGGGCGCAGCGCCAAGCACGTGTCCGGCGAATTCGGCCGCGAGTATATTCGCTGGCGGATGAATCCCTCCAAATATCCCCCTTCCGGCGGTGAAACGGCGGCCGAAGTGGCGAATCGGGGCGGAAAGGTGATCCAGGAGCTGCAGGCCGCATTCCCCGCGGGAAATGTCCTCGTGGTGTCCCATGAAACCACCATCCGCATCCTCCTGTGCAGCCTGCTGGGGCTGAACATCGCCTTGTACCGTGTCCGGATCGCCTGCCCCGATGGCTCCATCAGCCAACTGCTCTCGAGCGCGAACGGATTCCAGCTTTGCTGCCTGGCCGACCGCAGGCACCTGGATGGTTCCCGGCACGGCGCAGGATTGGAAATTCCTTCCTGAGCCCGGATTTCCGCCCGTTCTCCATTGCCGGATGCACTGAATAAACCGATTAATTATCGGTGCGCCAGGGGCTCAAGCGGACCCGGGTGGGCATCCCGTAAGGCGGCTCCCTCAGAACGCCCTGAATGTCCGGCTACCGGAAAGCCCCAGCATCAAGGGCGAAGACAGGGTTCCCGGCGGTTCGTCTCCCGCCACGATGTGGCGGTACACCGGAACCCTCGCGGATAGCCCGAGCGACCCGGCGCGGAATGCCTGCACCAGGGAAAGCGTCAGCAGGGCTTCGGTGCGGCCCAGGCTGCCGTCCTGGAGGATTTTCCCGTCCCAGCGCTCCGGCCCCTCGTACAGCGTCTCCAGGCCCAACGCCCCCGTCATGGCCTGCCAGATTCGCCGCCCCGCCTGAACGCCTCCCAGCGCCTTCATCCCCGCCTGGAAACCTTGCCGGTTTTCGTAAACCGCAATCTGCCCTTGCGCATACCCGAGATACAGCCAGCGACCGACGGGCTTGGAAAGATCCGCGGAAAGGACGGGATCGACCGTGCCGGATCCGAACTGGATATGCTGATGGCGTTTGCCGGCGTCTCCCAGGGCGAAGGGGTTCGGCTCGGTGCTTCCCAACGGGATGGACGCGCCCGCGCGGACCGAAACCAGCAAGCCGCCGATCTGACCCGCCCAACGTCCCAGCAGCCAGGAATCCCCGATGCCGAACAGGGTTTCGTCCCGATGGTGGATGCCGGGATCCAACGGCTCGTATGGCCGCCCGTCCGGAGTCGTGTACTCGATCGAGGTGTGGACCAGCCGCAGGGGAATCTGGACTTCCACCCCGAGCGATGCCGTGAGGCCCAGCTCGCCGACGGCGCACATTTCGGCGGGGATGATCCGTTGGTCGTGCAGGAACAATGGCTGGACCGGCGTTTCCGTGCAGCCCGCGAGGCCGGCGCAGCCCGCTTCATGGGTCACATGCACCGCGGTCGCTCCCAGCGAAGCGCTCGCCCGGAACTCGCCCGGACGGAGCTGGATGGACTCGACCCGGGTGACCGGCATGTTGGGATTCCGGCAGCCCGCGCAAGCGCCGGCATCGCGGGGCAGCGAGGCCAGCAGGCCGAGGATCGCGGAAGCCAGGGGCAAGCGTCTCATTGCTTTTCCGCCGCTGCGATGGCCTGGTCCAGCTTCTTCAGGTCGAAGCCTTCCACCGTCGCCACGCGCTTGCCCGACTTTCCGTATACGACGACGTAGGGGAGGCCGGATGCGTCCTTCAGGTAGCGCTTGGCGAGCGGCGTCTCCCAGGAAACGACGTTCAGCTTGCGCAGGGCCAGGTCATCGCGTTTCCCGAGCAGATCGAAAACATGGGCGTCGATCTTCCGGCAGGGCGCGCACCAGACGGCATAGAAATCGAACACAGTGACCTTCCCCTTCACCGCATGGGACTCGAGGGCCTTCACGTCCTCCCCTTCATGGGCGATTTCGAGGAGATCCGCCTTCTCAGGGAGCGCCGGCAGCGGGTCGAAGGCGAGGTCGGGATGGCATTTGAAGCATTGCGACTCGGGCACGTCATGTTCGGGGCACCAGTCCTTGGCCTCCTTGAACTTGGCGGCCAGGTGGGGATTGCAACGCGTGCAGACCTCCTTGGGGACCTTGTGCTTGCATTTCTCGTAGTCCTTGGACTTGGCGGCGCTCAGGGTGGTGATTTTTCCGTGATCATGCTCTCCGGCAGGCGCTGTCTGGGAAGTCAAGAATAACAGGGCCGGCATCAAAAGGGCGGAAATACGGAGGGGAATTTTGAAAATTTCCATAGGTGGGATCCTCTTCGGATATCTGTTTTCGCGACATGGAATTGCTTGATGGACAAGGTAGCGACAGCTCCCGATTGGGCGCTTGTCGAGCGGATCGGGGATTTCTCAGATCAGCAGAAGAATCGTGCGCAACCGCACCATCAACGGATCCCCTTTCGGGGGCGAGGGAGCCAGGGGTCGGAGGTCGAAAGGATATGATTCCGGGAGGAAGTTCGAGGCGAGGGGCGGGATGAATTGTGTACCGCCCGGACCAGATGCAGGGCGAACGGAATATCCGGCATCATGGGGCAGGGAAAATCGGATACAGGAATCGCATCCGGCCCCCTCTTCATGGGAATGGAAAGAGGGCTCCTTGGTGGACTCCGTGGACGATTCACAAGGGTCATCGGTCACATGCCCCTCGTCCGACGCACAGTCCAGGTCTATGCAAAAGGCTACGCCCGCCAAGGCGGGAGAATCGAGGAAGATCGTGGCCGATAGGAGAAGCAGGAGGAGTCTCAGGGCGGATTTCCCAATCATGGCCAAGCTCAAAAGTACTAAGTGGAAAACTGTCCGGACAACGGCTAATCGGCCAGGGCGAGGATTTTCCGCGCCCCACTGGCCACAATGAGGAAAATGAGGCCGCCGACGACCAGATCCGGGACGCGGGATGGAACGAAGTGGACAAGTACTCCCGTGGCGATCATCAGGGCATTCACCTGGACGTCCACCGAAGTGCAGACCCAGGCCGCTTTCATATGGACTCCGGAATCCCGGTTCCGGTTCAGGATGAGCAAGGTCGCGATATTGCCAGCCAATGCGATGCACGATACCGCGACCATAGCCAGGGCATCGGGAAGATTTTCGCCGAAGAGAAAGCGCCGGAGAACCTCGAAAATGCCGGCGCAAGCCAGGAACACCTGGAAGTATCCCATGGTCCGGGCGATGGATTTTTTCCGGACGGCGGATCCTCCGACCGCCGCAAAGGCCATTCCATAGACCAAGGCATCGGCAAGCATGTCCAGAG
>CBILQL010000359.1:0-5788 GCA_966238865.1 uncultured bacterium | reverse complement strand
AGGGGCCGCCCCCCTTCCCGCAAGCCGGAGAGCCGCGAGAGCGCCTCGCGGTAACGATCGAGGCGGAGGCGCTGGCTGTGGCGGGCGAGGAAATCCTCCGGTGAGCGGGGGCCGGAATCCCAGTCGAGGCCCAGCCAGGCCAGGGAGGAGAAGATGTCCTCCAGGTATTCCCTCCGCATCCGGGCGGCGTCGAGGTCGTCGATGCGGAGATGGACGGCCCCCCCGCGGGAACGGGCCAGCAGCCAGGCCAAGGTGAAGCACCAGGCGTTCCCGAGATGGAGGAATCCGCTGGGCGTTGGCGCCAGGCGGGTCGTCAGCCTCTCCCCCATGGGTTCAAAAGGCTGCACCATCCCCAGAATGTACCATTTGCCAGGGGTTTGCAGCGTCGTATAGGATGAGGCTGCGTTTCACCTTGATGCTGCAGATCATCACCTGGCCGCCCGGGTTGTGGACCTCGAGATCGAAGTAGGTATCCCCTGTCAGCAGCGGGAAGTTTTGCGATAGCGTCCCGTTCGGGATCTCCACGCCGTTGACCAGCAGGACGGCATGTTCCGACTCGGCGACCGCGGTGAAGCGGATGTCCAGGGTCGAGGGCGACACCTGCGCCGAATATACACGGATCGCCGGATTGAATTCCGGGTACAAGGTGCCGGCGCTGAGGGAGAAGCTGGACAGGCCGCTTCCGCCGACGTCGAAGACCGTCACCAATGCGCCTCCGACAACCGTCCGGCCCGCATCATCCATCACCCGGAGCCCCACCCAGTATTCGCCCGGGACGGGATATTCGTGGTACCCCTTGAGATAAGCCACCTCGTCCGGCCCCGTACCCCCCAACAAGTTCACCTCGTCCGTCCTGCCGTCCCCGTCATAGTCCCAGAAGCAGGTCAGCGTGCTCCCGTTGCCGCGAACCAAGACCGTGAAGGTCTTCCGTTCCACGTTGGGAGGGGCGCCGTCCAAGACTTCGATGCCCAGGATTTCCGGTGGCTGGTCGATGGGGATGACGGTGACCTGCACGGTGTCGCTGGCCGAAAGCCCGTCCTTGTCGATGACGCGGTAGATGTAGAGATACACTCCGGGATTGTCGGCTTGGAAGGTCAGGATGTCCGAAGACCGGAGCACCGGGGATCCGTCCCCGGACAGCCATTGCCGGACCGCGAAGCTCCCGTCAGGATCGGACCACGAGCCGGACAGGATCACCGTGGTTCCGACCTCGGCCGTGATGTCGTCTCCTGCGAAGGCGATCGGCGCCTGGGGGACGCCGGGCCCGATTACGGTCAGGTTCCGGGAGGCCTCGGTCCGGTTGCCCTCACCGTCCTCGACGAGGAAGCGGAGCTGGTATTGGCCGGACAGGGTGAACTTCCGGACGTCGGTGATGAGCGTGGCCTGGCTTTCCGGGAAGCCGCTGAGGGAGTCGTCCCAGGCGGTGTCGCCGTCCAGGCTCCATTTGAAAAGGGCGATGCCGCCATGCTCCTGGGTCACCTTCACGCGGAAAGCCAGGGTGGCGGGCGCCTGCACCACCGTATCCGCTCCCGCCAGCAGGACCGGCGCGTCGGTCACTACGATCACGGTGACCGAATCCTCCGCGAGCCAGGATTGAGACCGGATGCGGGCGGTGCCGGGGCCCACAGACGTCACCACCCCCCGGGACACCACGGCGACGCCGGCGTCGCTGGTGGACCAATCCAGGATCTTGCCCTCCCAGGTGCCGGCCGGAGCCGGCTTCAGGGCGGCCGTGGATCCGCCCCGGTACAGCCGCAGCGTGTCGGGGCCCAGGTCCAACCGGGGAGCCTTGCCGGGGTTGAGCTCGCCGAGGCCCTCCTCCACCTTCCGTTCCACGGTCGTCTGGGATCTGCCGTCATAGTCGCGGGTTTCCCTCAGCACCGCCAGGTCGTCCTGGTAGGCGATCAGGACCAGCAGCGTCCGACCGCCGGAATACTTCCGCGTCTCCAGCCTTTCGATCTGCTCCAGCGAATCCAAGGGACCATGCCGGAGCACCTCCAGGGTCCGGCCCGCGGAATCCGCGAGCAGCACGGAGACGCTGTCGTAGGCGAGCCAGGTGGAATCCGCCTGGACTTCGAGATAGGCCTCCTCCTCCGGCTCGAGATGGCAGCCGAGTAGCCCCGCGGCCCATGCCGCCAGGAAGGCCGCGGCCAGGGGCGGTTTACGGGACCACATAGGTCTTCTCTTTGGTGCCGGGCGAATCGCTGAGGACGAAATAGGTCACGGCCGCCGCGGCCACGAAGGCGGCGCCGCCGGCGAAGAGATAGGACGTCCTGGGGGCCTTGCGCCGCTCAGCCGGGGTCACGAGATCGGCCTGCGATTGGGGCTGGCTCCCCTGGGCCTGCATGGCGGCGAGACGCTCGCGAGCCGATAAACGCTGCCTGGAGGTCCGGTAACCGGTCGGGTCGGGCCGCGTCCTGGCGAAGGCCGGGGACGATGCCGTGACCGGGGCCGGAGCCGGCGGAGCCGTGGCGGCAAGCGCCGGAGCGGCGGGCGCCACCGGCACTCTGCTGTCCGGCAGGACTATGCCCGCGGTATCCACGCCCATGGCATGCTGCCGGGCCAGGAATTGCTCCCGCACCTTGCGGAAAATCCGCGACCGTTCATCCTGGACGTACATGTCCACGAGCCTCGAGGAAGGCAGCAGGTCCACCAGGCGGTACATGTATTGCCGCCCCCTCTCCACCGTCGACTCGTTGGACGAATAGACCACGGCCAGATGCTTGGCGACGAAGACGCTGTCGTCATGGCTATGGACCGGATTGCGGGCGAGGAAGGTTTCCAGGCTCTGCGCCACCCTGTCGAAATCGCCGTTGTCGTAGTGGGCGCGGACAGCCTGGTAGTCGAGCGCCGATCCCGGGGAATCCGGGCCGGGAAAGGCGATCGCCGGGGACGACATGACAGCCCATGACAGGACCAGCGTCGGCAGGAGAGATCCGAATCTTCTACCTTGCATGGGTACTCGCGGAAAGGATGTTCGAAATCGCGCGGCTTATCCAGCCTGGAAGGAAATGTAATCCCGGATTCCCGATCCGGCGATCGGAAAAAGGCGGTACGCGCCGCGGAGGCAGGAGAGGGAATGCCGGTAACGGCCCGACGGCGGCCGCTTAGGGCCCGGCTACGGGGTCCCCAGCATATCGTGATAGAATTCCAGGGATTTCATCGGTCGCGCCCCGCCCGCATGCTTCCCCAGGAAGGCCAGGAGGAACGCCTCCGCCTGCATCTCCTCGGATCGGGGCAGATGGCCCGCCCTTTCCCCCTGGGATTGCACCCTGTCCAGCCAGCGCAACAGGCCTCCCGAATACGCCGTCCCCCCGCCCCCGACTCCGGCGCAGGCCGGGCAGATCGGACCGCCCTGATCCACGTCCATACGCACCCTCGAAAAGCCGGGGGACTGTACGCTGCGGCCGCAGCCCACGCATTCCGTGAACTGCGGACTGAAGCCGGAAACCGCGCATAAGCCGAGCACGAAATCGCACAACCGCAGGACATGCTCCCGCGGCCCCTGCCGGGCCTCCTCCAGGCTTTCCAACCGCTCCAGGAGCCACGCGTAATGGGGCGGTGATCGGTAGGGCTCGTGCATGTACTTGAGATAGAGCTCCAGGAAGACATGCGCCAGGGCCTGGCCGCCCGGATCGGACTTGAGCCGGGGGAAGTCACGGATCAGGCTGGCGTCGGTCAAGGTATGGATTTCGGTGCGGGACTTCTCCGGATAGATGAACTGGTTCAAAGTGAAGAAGTCGAGCAGGCCCGCGAACTTTGAGCCCCGCCGCTTGGCGCCCTTGGCCATCAAGGTGATGAGGCCGCTCTCGCGGGTATACACCTTGAGGATGAGGCTGGTCTCCGAGTAGGGGGTTTTCCGGAGGATGATGCCGGGGGATTTGATGGTGCCCATGATCCGCTGCGATCTCGGGAGGGTTGTTTTCAGTTTTCAGTTGAGTGCAGCCTGCTCCGACCGCATCCTATCTGCAAGCTAAAAACTGAGAACTGAAAACATCTTCATCAAAAATGATACCTCATCGCCCAGGAATAGCTCCCTCCCGGAAGCACCTGTGTCTGGAGATACGGCTCGAACGACATGGTGTTCTCGTTCGCCCAGATGGGCAGGAAGGCCAGGGGGAAATCGCATTCCACCTTCACCTCTCCCAGCAGGGGATGGCGCACGCGCGCTTCCAGCGGATACCCGAAAGGGGCCTGCACCAGCTGGTAGCAGCCTTTCCGCCAGTCGTAGACTGCCTTGCGGCGGATCCATCCGCGGGCATCGTATTCGAAGCCCCCGGCCTCGGGGACCCAGGACGGGAACGCGTTCTCCCGGGAAAAGCCGAAGCATTCCGGCCCGCCAAGGGGGAAGAAGGGATGGGCGAACCAGCGCAAGGGCAATTCCGCCGCTCCGGTGTTGGCGACCCGGGTCGAGGATTCCACCATCCGGCCTTCGATCCGCACGCTGCGGACGATGCGCAGGCTCCATTCCAGGAAGGCCTGCTCCGAGGCCATGGTGACCGAAGCCGGCGCGGCGTCGACTGTCCAGGCGGCGAATTCCGCCACGCCGGGATTGTTGCGGACATGGAACGGCTGAACCTGGCTCTCGCGTTTCACCCGTCCCACCCCGATGACGAAGACGTCCTCGCCCGGCCGGGCGCGATGCTGTCCCAGGGCGATTTCGAAGGCCTCCGGAAGCCCCTGCCCGTCGAAGCCGGACGGATCGGGCTTGGGATACGCGGGCCCGGACAGCAGGTTCCCCTTGGCCATATCCTCCACCTGCCAGATATATCCGCCCGCCACGTAGCGCGATCCCAGGCGGGCCCTGTCGGCTGCGGGATCGAGCACCGAGACGCGCAAACCGGAGGCTTCGAGATGCAGCATGTGGTCTCCGTTCCGGGATCAGGAAATCCGCATAATAAAATAGGAAATCAGGTGGACAGCTTCTCCAGCATCCCCGCCAGGAATTCCACTTCGCGGCGCGTGGGCTGGAGCCTTTGCCACAGGATGCGCAGGTACTCCAGGTGCGCCTCCGCCTTCGCCGGCTTGAGCTGCCCGCTTTCCAGCAGCCGGGCGATCACGGCGGAGAGCACCTTCCCGCTTTCCCCGAGGGGAAGGACCTCGGCCTGGGGATCGGGGACGGGCATGAGGCCCGAGGCCCGCACGGCTTTCCCGGTGGCCGCGGAGGCCGCCGCCTGGATTCCGGGCCGGCCGCGGAGGTCGGGCAGGCCGCCGAAGAAGGCGTACAAGGCGATGGCCACGGCATGGGAGAGGTTGAGACTGAGCAGGGGTCCGGGCAAGGGGATGCTCACCAGATGGGTGCAGCAGAAGGTCTCCTCCCGGGACAAGCCCTGGGACTCCCGGCCGAAGACCAGGGCGACACGGCTTCCCGGATCGCCGGTGGCCGGGTCGGGAAGGGACTGGGCCGGGGCGCCGAATCGCGCGGCGGCCTCGGGCAGATCCATGATTCGCTGGCCCGGATCGCGCACCCGCCGGCTGAAGGCCAGGGCATGGTGGCAATCGGCGAGGGCATCCTCGAGATTCGCGAATTCCCGTGCCCCTTGCAGGACGGCCTCCTCCCCGCTGGAGGTGCGCACGGCGTCGGGATGGGCCGCCATGCCCGCGCTCTCCGTGATGCGGAGATCCGCGAGACCGTGGCAGGACATGGTCCGGGCGATGAAACCGATATTGGCGGGGATCTCGGGCCGCGCGAGGACGATTGTGATCATGGTTGCCCGGGGACGGCGGCGATCAGACGTGGGCTTCCGGCTCCAGCCACCGGCCATGGGCCTTGATCAGGCGGACCAGG
>CBILQL010000358.1:0-5804 GCA_966238865.1 uncultured bacterium | reverse complement strand
GGCTTGAGGCGCGTGCGCACCTCGAAAACCTGGTTGCTGGTGTAGAACTGGTATAGTGAACCAATTTGCTCGGTGCGCCACCAAGTCTGGTCCGCGATGTGGGGATGCGCCCCGAGTTGGCCCTCCCATTGGTTGGCATCGTCCCACGTTCCCAACGTGGTGGAAGAATGGAAATAAGGCGTTCCCTCCGGGCAATCCATGACTAGGTTGCGTTCGATACATTCGATCTTCTTGACTGTCAATTGGAACTTCGCGGCCGGTGCCATGTCCGGCCGACCGTTGAAGCCGAATTGGAAACGATCCTTGCGCGTAGCGTATTGGTGATCGCTGGGCCCGAAGGAAAGGGGATCGAATTTCGCCAGATCCCCGCCCCGGGTGAACGCACCGTTGTCGAAGAGGAAGGGTACATACCTGTAACGTTGCACTGAGGAAGGCCACAGATAACCGGCTTTATCCTGAATGCCAACCTGGGGGCCCGGGTCGGCGCCGTTGTGATCAAAGCCGTCGTCCTTGAATCTCCCGGTAGAGGGGTCGTACAGGTACTGGTTCTCGGGATCGAATCGCAGACAGCGGTTGGCCAGATTATTGTAGCCGAAAGGGGGATTCCAATAGGAATCCGGAACCTTCAAGCGGAGATTGAAGCCCACGTCCTTGTAAATCGGCGGGACGCAGGTGGAGGCTCCATTGCGGGTGAATCTCCATGCGCCATGACCGGAAATGTACCAGAACCCGATTTGAACCAAGTTGCTGTGGGGATCGAAGGTGCTGGCCGGGCTGCCGGCAGCGCAGGCCTCTTTCGCATCCAGCACTCCATCGGATCCTCCTGCCTGGCCGTTCGTGCCCAGATTGCATTGCGCCGTGGGATTTGTGGTCGCACCGGGTCGGTTGATGACGTAGTTATTTGCGTCGTACGATTCGCCCTTGTTCGGCAGCAGGATCCTGCCGTTCACAAGGTGGATATTCTCATACCTGGCCAAATGGTCTACGTGATCGAATAAATCCTGGAAATCCGGTTGTTTCATGCCGGCGAGCTTCACGGTGACATCCTGAGGCAGCAGCACCAGATCGACCGCCCTGTCCAGATCCGCCGCACACCCATCCGCATCACAGGCCCAACCCATCGTGTACTTACTATTGTCCAGTGCCCTGAAAACAAAGGGCAGGTCGATATAATCGTCTGAAGCCCGGATAGTGACCAGTTGGCCGAAGTAATTGTACTGTTCCCGGTCGCGCTTCGGGCAGCCGGAGAAAGTGCCGCCATAGGCGCGTTTTTGGCCCCACATCCGCCCCACCACCCAAAATCGGATTTCGTCGCGTTGCCGGCGGACGAAGAGGTTGAAGCGTTCCTTGGGATAGGCCGCCACCCGCTGGGTCCCGGTCAGGCCGACGGTATAGCCGAAGTCTCGGCCTTCGGCGATTTCCCCTTCAATGTCCGCCATCAATCGGTACTTGGGAAGGGCGCGAACCGCCGAGACATCGGGTTGGGCGGTCGGCAGGCTCTCGTCGGGGGAAAGACCAAGGCTCAGGAGCGACTCGTCCGCAGTTTGCCAATCGTGTCGGACAGTGATGAAAGGCGCTTCCGCCTGCGCCAGCACGGCTCCGCCGGGCGTGGCCCGCGCTTCGATGCGCAAACGGAACCCAGCGTCGGCGGCTACGAGGTGGCCCTGGTTGTTCAGCCCGGTCCAAGTGACGGTATACGGGAACAGGGGACCCTTGGCGGCATGGTGCTTTTCCGACAGCAGGGTAGCCACCGGGGCTTCCGAACCTTGCCGCAATATGGTGGCGGTTATCAGGCCGTCGCTCCCGGTCAGACGATAGTGGACTGCAATTCTCCGGCAGGGGGACCCGGGATTGAGATCCAGTTCGGTGGCCGCGGCCTCCACGCTCAATGCCATGTCGGCAGGCGTGATGGTGAAGCCTGCGGTCGTCTCCCGGGCCTGGCGCGACCCGGCCGCCGCGCCGAACTCGGCCGAAGTCAGTACCTGTTCCGCCGAAACCGTCACCGTCGCGGGCCCGGAAGCCGGGAAGGCGCCGTCCTGCCGCAGGCCGTCCCATGTAAACCTGTGGCTTCCGGCCTTCTCGGTGAGGAGGAGAGGCGGCATGGATTGGAGGGAAGGATCGCCAGATCCGGATGGGAGAGTGGCGGGCAATCCGGCCTCCCCCAGGAAGACCAGGTTCCCCGGAAGGACCGGCGTTGCGACTCCCGGCGCGTCCGGATCGTCCTGGTAAGCCTCCAGTTCCGCATCGGTCATAGGCCGGGAGGCAGACAGCTGGGCCCTGCCCGTGAAGGAGAATGTCGCCTCGCCAGTCGATCCCTCCGGAATCTCAATTGTCAGGCTGCGCCGCACGGGCAAGCTGGTTCCGTCGGGCATAGGCATACGGATTTCACCTTGTGTGCCTTGCTGGCAAGTCCAGGAATCCGGGCAATCGAGGGGGGCTTCGCCAAACCAATCCCCCATGAGGGTGAATACCGCGGGCTCCGGCGCCGCAGTTGCTGCAAGATGCCATCCTGCACTCCCATCCTGCCACAGGTAGAATCCATCCTGGCTACGAGTGGCCGGCTCCCCTTGGCACGGCGAAAACCGGATGTCGCGGGCCACCTCCGTTTGGAGTACGTTTCCGGCCGCATCGCGCATGGTGAGCCGGAGGTTGAAGGCCGCCAGGCTCTGCTGCGAGAATGGGGTTCCCGAGGCGGGAATGAGGCGCGCATCGAATTCCATTCCGCCGTTCCCGGCTTGGCGGGCTGTCGGCAAGCCTTCCAGTGCCAGGGTGAAGGGAGGAATGGCTGAAGTGGTCACCTGCACGTTCCGAATGTCGCAGACCGAGGCTGGGCCAGCATAGCTGCATAACCGTACCTGGTAAGCTCCAAGAGCCAGCCCACCCATGTTCCAGAAACCCAGCAGTCCATGCGTTCCGAGCGGCTTCAGGGACCGATTGAACGGCGTCTGCACGTTACGGTAATCCGCCGGCACCTGGATGCCGGTCGTCGACCAACTGCCGCCTCCGACAGGGCGCCACGTCATTTCGTAATACTCGAAAGGCGTGGTCCGTGAATAGTCCGGGCTTCCCGCCAACCCATAGAGGGCAATCATGCCTCCCACGGCCTCGCCTTCATCGGGGGAATCGATACGGGTCAGCGCGCGATCCACCCCCAATGCGATGGCATCCACGGCCGTGTTTCCGGCCCAATCCTCGACTCGGAGCCGAAGGGTATAGACTCCGGTCTGCTGCACAGGTTCGGCCAAGGTGAAGGAGTATGGCCCGGACCCATGGGCCGGCACCGATTGGATCGACTGGGTTCCATCAGGAGCCAGAACGGTTATTTCGATGGCACTGTACAATCCGTTCCGATTGGAAGCGGCGTCATTGGCCTCGCTCAGGGTGAATCCCACCGTGGCCATGTCACCACGACGGTAGGTCTGGCGGCTAGGGAAAAAGCCGCTGATGAGGGGTTTCTGGCGATCCACGACGAATTCGAAACCCGATTGGGAAAACGTGGCGCTGTTGCCAGCGTCATCGGTCGCTGCCACGGAGAACCGATAGCGGCCATCCAATAGCGACAGGTTGCCGTGTTCCTCGCCGAATGTGAGCGGCGTCGCCTGCGGAAGGGAGGGAGAAGGCGCAGCATCCCGATCCACTACCACGTTCCGGTCCCCGGAGGGATCGAGCTGCGTAAAAGTCCAACGCAAGGAGACACGGCTTCCAGGGAGGACTGCGCTGGCGTCCACCAGCTTGTACCCCAGGGATAAGCGCTCCCCGTCCTTGATGACGGTGGGGAATCCAGGGGTTATGGTCAATGAAGGGGCCGTCCGATCGATGAATACGGGTGTTTCAGCCTGTGCGAAGTTGTAGGCCGGCGAGCCGTCGGTTAAGGTGGCGGATACCATCGCTGTCCAGGCGCTCTCAAAGTCGGACGTAACCGTTCCCTCGACCTGGTGGTCGATCAGGTGGAGAAGATCAACCACATCCTCGGCGCCTTCCTGGGAGGGCACGGCGGCGTCACGGCCCTGGATTCGCAGGGTATGAATGCCCTCTGGCAGCATCCGGACGGGAAATGCAACGCCTCCGCCGCCGGAGCCGGCTGCGCCCAGCGGCTTGAACTCGTGGATCACCGTCCCAGCCTGGCTCACTAACTGGATGCGCGCCCCTTGGATCTGCCCGAGGGGATTGTCGGTGTACGTGAAATTCGCGATGACCGGACGGCCGGCATCGGGATTGATACCCACACTCAGGGGGGACCAGGCGAAGACAGGAGGCGTGCGGTCGAGCTGAAACGGGATTCGGCGCTTGAGCATACCTGTCAGGGAGCCGGTGGGTTGACTGCGGGTGACGGCTTTCACTTCCAACCAGTACAGGCCATCCGAAGGGAAAGACGGCCCGCCGGCGAAGCCATGCCGGAACACCTTGGGCTCGACCTCCCCCGGCGCTGCCGGCTGGTCAAAGGCTGTCTCCGGAGCATCTGCGCCAGTCTCAGCCCCAGCCTCGCTACGAGGATAAATTTTGAAACGGGTCGCCGCCAGGTCAAGTTCTATGCCGGGATAACGGTTTGAATACACCTCCACCTCGAGGGCGGATCTTGGAGCGCTGATCACGGCGAAGGGCTTGTACCACGGGAAATTGATGATGGGGGGTGTGGCCTGCCACAGCAGGAAGAATCGCTGAGTGGAGGCTTTTCCGACGTGATTTGTCAACTGCAACGTAATGACATTCTGGCCGTCCGCGAAGACGTTCGATGGCGCTTCGCCCGAATACAGGTAGTTGTCGGGTTCGAAGCGCCACACTCCTTTTTGGGAAATCGGGGAAGGTTCATTCCTTAGCAGTGACATCGATCCGTTTGCCTCTTTCAAATAGACATTGTATGTCCCGTTCGCCTGGCGTACCCATGTCCGCACCCAATTCCCGTAGTTGGTGGAAAAAGTGAATGTTTCCATCAGATCCGGCCTCACATCGTCAACAACGAAGTCGAACCCTCTGGGCCGCTCGGTCACCACCAGATCATTGGGCATGAGGTAGCGGTGGCTATGCCGTATGAAGTCATCGCCCCCCGCCACCTGCACATAGGTTTCCTCCTTGATAGCCATACGATCCTGCCAGTCCCGCCCGGCATAATTGATGGCCTGTAAGGCCGATGGAGCAAGCGAAACCCTGCCATTGGCAGCCCAGTCCCAAATACCCGCCTCGCTTCCGGAAGTGCCAGTTATGCCCAACCGGACGGTTTCTGTTCCGGAACCGTCCGTTGACCGGGCCATTTTGATGCTGGCGTAAGGCTTTTCGTACAGGAAATCCTCGAGATGCGTGGGGTTGATTATCCGGTCGCCTTCCGGGGTGGATATCACACTTTCGCCGATGCGGGTCTGGTGGGAATGGATGGTGGAATAATCATGCGAACTTGAGAGAGCGGCCCCGGCTTTGAGAATGTCGCCGACCAGGGTCGCGTTCAGATTCCCCTTGACCGATGCGGGGAGCCCAGACAATGTAGTGTTGGTAAACCCTTCCATCATAAAACCCAATTGCCAAGCGATCCCGAAATTGAGGGCTGTTTTTGCGATTAAAAAGAGGTATCTGTTGGTCGGGAAAAGTTCGGCATTCCGATTTATGACCATGTTGGTAAGATGGCTCGTCAGGAACGACTTTCCAACTCCGACGGCGATATGGCTCGCGTAAACATCGGAATCGATCGAGTACAGATGCCTGCGCACGTCAGCGCCAGGCGCGCTATACAAGGCCACTCTCCGCGCTTCGCTGCTCCAATAGGGCACCACGGAAGATCCCTGCTCCACAAAGCTCAGGTCCGTTACCCCGCT
>CBILQL010000357.1:0-5808 GCA_966238865.1 uncultured bacterium | reverse complement strand
GCGGCGCCGCCTTCAAGGGCTACCTGGCCAAGGGGGGTTCGGGAGGCACGGGCGCGGATCGCAGCACCGGCCACAGCATCGGCCTCGGCCTCGACCTGGGCCTCAAGGCGCGCCTCTCGCCCCGCGTCTCCGCCGCCGCCGCGGTGCGCGACGCGCTGGGCTTCCTGCGGCACACCAACACCTTCACCAATCGCGAGTATTGGGAGCTGCTGCCCCCGGAATACCGGCTCGGGGCCGCCTACCAGGTGGACCCCACCCTGGCGCTGGTCCTGGACGGACAGAAGGGGATGGCCGCCGATCAGGTGGACCACGTGCGTCTGGGGGCCGAGAAGTACGTGTTCCGCTTCCTGGCCGCGCGCGCCGGGCTGCACCAGGCCTTCGGCCGCCAGGCGGTGCGGAAGCTCTCCGCCGGCTTCGGGATCGACTCGGAAGGCCTTAGCGACAGGCCGATGCGTGGACGCGTGTCCCTGAACTACGCGTACGATTTCGGCCTGGACGAGGACGCGCCCCTGGGGACGGGGCAGAGCTTCTCTCTAGAGGCCAGTTGGTAGGGGAAAGGACATAGGCGGCGATGAACCCGGAGGGGGTGTGGGTCGCTGCTCCGCTCTTGATGCACCCCTATGATTTCCCCAACTAAAAACGAAAAACTCCCCTCACTTCGTCACCAGCGGAACTTCAGAGCGTTCAGCAAGGCGACCTTGTCCTTGTCCAGCTTCTTCAGCTTGCGCTTGTGGCGCTGGGCGCTGCACCAGGAGATGAGCTTCTTGTCCTGGAGGGCGGAGGCGTCGAGGGAAGGCCACTTGTCCGGGTTCTTCTTCTTGTAGTCCTTGAGCTGCTGGTAATAGCGGGTCCAGCCCAGGTTCTTGACGCTCCACAGGAAGCCGATGCGGTTGAGCTTGGCGACGCGGTCGGAAGAGAGCTTGCCGGCCTTGTAGGCGCAGCGCTGCAGGTGGCACCAGAGGCCGAGGCGGTTGCCGGCCGGGAACTCCTCGCGGGCCTTCGGCCACTTCTGGGGGTTCTTGGCGCGGTATTCCTTGAGGGTCTGGTAATGCGTCTCCCAGCTGTCGGGCAGGACCAGCGGGAAGCCGATCTTGGCCAGCAGGGCCTGGCGATCCCGGGAGAGCTTCTTGCGCGCGTGGTTCTGGCGCTGGCGCCACACCCAGAGGCCCAGGCGGTTGCCCTTGGGGAACTCCTCGCGGGCGAAAGGCCAGCTGTTCGGGTAGCGGCGGCGATACGCCTGGAGCTCCGCATACTGCCCGTCCCAATGGGACTGGCGCTCGTCGGTCTTCTCCCACGGGAATCCCAGCTTGTCCAGGAGCCTGGCGCGCTCATCGGAGAGCTTGCGCCGGGCGTGCAGGTCGCGCTGGCGGTGGGACCATTGCCCCAGGCGGTTGCCGGCCGGGAACTCCTCGAGGGTGGCCGGCCAGCCGTTCCGGTGCTTGGACCGGTACTTGACGAGATGGCCGTACTGCCTCATCCACTGCTCGTCCCAGCGGGTCTCGAAGACCTCCTGATCGGACTTTTTCCTGCGCTGAATCTTGATCGGCACGCTGCCCCTTCCGCCCTGAATCCGCCCCGGCGCCGCACCGCCCTTCAGCGGGTGCACGCGCGGGATACCGAATTTTCTAGGTTACTCCTGCCGCGCCGGCAACCAGACGACGCGTCGGCCAAAAACCGCACCTTTGACGGTTCAAATTAAGCTCTTTCCGTCGCAGTTTTTACAGGGCGAAACCGGCGAATTTACCATATTTTTACCATTTTACAAGGGATTTGGGACTCCGGAGCGCCACCCCTTGGCACCCGGATCGGACCGGCGTGAAACGACATTCCCGCTCCGCCGGCCGAGGCGATGGAACCCCTCCGTGGGGCACGGCGCCGCCCCGGGGGAGACCCGGACGTTACCTCGGAATTCCCGCCGGCCCGGCGCCGGAGATCGCGAAAAGGCTTTCCCCGTGTTGCCGGGGGCGTATTTTTCTAGATATGGGCGGCTTTCCGTTGCGCGTGGGGAGGGCCATTGCTGATCAGGATCGTCGATATCGGCAGCAACTCCATCAAGGCGTCGGTATTCGCCGTGGCCGGCGCGGCCTGCAGGCTGGAAGACAAGGACAAGCTGCGCCTCTCCCTGGGCGAAGAGGTTTTCACCGGCGGCCTCATCTCCGGGGAGGCGCAGGACAGGGTCGCGCGCTTCATCGGCGGCCTGCCCTCCTCCCGCGACGGGGAGAAGATCCACTCCACCTTCGTGCTCGCCACCTCGGCGGTGCGCTCCGCGCGCAACCGGGACGACTTCGTGCGCAAGGTCCGGCAGGAGACCGGGCTCCCCGTGCGCGTGCTCAGCGGCGGGGAGGAGGGCTTCCTCATCCACGTCGGCATCGCCGCCGAGGCCGGCATCGGACCGCAGGAGACGCTCGGGACCGTCGACATCGGCGGCGGCAGCGTGGAGATCGGCTGGAGCCGCGGCCCCGCCTACCTCGGCGGGCACAGCTACGACCTGGGAGCCATCCGGCTCGCCGGGCGCTTCCTGGAGGGCGGCAAGGCCCTGACGCGCGAAGCGGTCGCGCGGATCCGGGACCTGGCCCTGGAGGAAATCCGGGGCCGCGCCGGATACCCCCCCGCGCCCGGGACACGGCGGGGCATCGGCAGCTCGGGGAACATCCGCGCCATCGCGAAGGCGGCCGCCCGCGTTCGCGGCGTCCCCTCCCGCGGGCCGGCGCCGGAGATCACCCCCGGCAGCCTCGGGGACGTGCTCGAGGCGGCCCTGGGCAGGCCCCCGCAGGCGCTGCAGGCCCTCTTCGACATCCGCGCGGAACGCGCGCGCATCATCATGCCCGGCGCCGTGGTGCTCCTGGCGATCCTGCGCGAGTTCGGCATCCCCCGCCTGGAGGTGGCCGAGGCCGGCCTCCGGGAGGGGGCCGTCCATTGGTGGAGCCGCAACGGGCATCTCGACCTCCCGGTGGAGGCCGCGCAATCGGCCGGCGGCGCGGACTGCCGGGGCGGCCGGATCCACGAGGTCCCCGCCGCATGATCCGCATGTACAAGCGCGGGGACGGCGGCGATTTGAGGGAGCTCACCGCCTACGAGAAGGATTGCTGGATAAACGTCCACAACCCCGAGCAGAAGGAGATCGAGGACCTCTCCCGCAGCTACGGGATCCCGGCCGACTTCCTCACCGACGCCCTCGACCTCGACGAGAGGGCCCGCATCGAGATCGAGGGGAACAAGACCCTCATCATCGTGCGCATTCCCGTCCATTACGACACCAACCTGGAGATCCCCTACAACACGCTGCCGCTCGGCATCATCCTGCTCGAGGAGGCCGTCCTCACCATCTGCGCCGCCAAGGGGCCCGCCCTGCAGGAGTTCCTGGACGGCCGCGTCAAGGACTTCTCCACGGACCGCCGCAGCCGCTTCGTGGTGCAGATATTCGGCCGCACCGTGATGCAGTACCTCCGCTACCTGAAGCATATCAACGCCTTCACCGCCATCCTGGAGAAGGAGCTGCGCCAGTCCCTGAAGAACGAGGAGCTGTACAAGCTGCTCAACATCGTCAAGGGGCTGGTCTACTTCACCACCTCCCTCAAGACCAACGACCTGGCCATGGAGCGCTTCCGCCGGCTCGATCCGCTGCGCATGTCCCCGGAGGAGAAGGACCTGCTGGAGGACATCCTCATCGACAACCGCCAGGCCCAGGAGATGGCCCAGATCTACAGCTCGATCCTATCGGGCATGATGGACGCCTTCGCCTCCCTCATCAACAACAACGTGAGCGAGGTGATGAAGGTGCTCACCCTGGTCACCATCATCATCATGCTGCCCAACCTGGTGGCCACCATCTACGGCATGAACGTGCCCCTCCCGTTCCAGGATCGCCCCTTCGCCTTCGTCATGGTGGTGGGAATCTCGTCGCTGCTGGCGTGCAGCAGCATCTTCTACTTCGTGAAGAAGAAGTGGTTCTGAGCCGGGAGGCGGCCGCGGCCGGCTGCGCGGCCCCGCCCCTTCGCCCCCTTTCCGTCGGGGGCTCCAGGGTCTGTCTGAATACTCCCTTCCCAACTCCTGCGGGGTTGGGCCCCAAAACCAATTACGTCGCGAGGGCGAGCGAGGAGCCCAAGGGCAAGGCGGCAGGCCGCAGCAGAAGGGGGTATTCAGACAGACCCTAAGGCTCCGGCACCGTGGCGATCTGCACCCGTCCCTTGACCGTGCCGCGCTCGGTGAAATAGGTCCTGGACACCTCGGCCCCGTCCCGGTAGAGGATCTCGATCTCGCGGTATCCGTTGGGGTAGTAGGCCACGTACAGGCCGTGCATCACCTCGCGGCCGTCCCGTTCGTAGACCCAGAACCGCTCCTTGAGGGCGCCGTTGGCATAGAATTCCTGCCGATGCTCGGGTATCCGGCAGGCGGTCAGAAGGGCCAGGGCGGCCGGAAAGAGGAGCGCGAGGAGGGGCATCATCCGCTTGGGAAGCTGCATGGATCCCACGAAAAGCTAATCTATTTTCGCGGCGTCGGAAGCGGAGGGTTTTTCGGGGAAGGGGCCGCCGGCCAGTCCGAGGCCGTCTTCGTGGAAGCCGGCATGGGTCGCGGGGGGCTCTCCGCCTGACGGGCCCTCCCCGCCATGGGCCGCTTGATCGCCATGGGTCCCTTGATCGGGATGGGCGTCATGGCCGTGCTTCTTGGCATGATGGACGACGGTGATGGCCTTGCCCGCCGCCTTCGAGACTCCGCTCCAGATGAGCAAAGTGATCGGATAGGCGAGGACGGCCGCGCCGACGCCGGTGATCGCCGCCCCGATCATGAGCGGTTTGCCGCTGATGACCCACAGCTTGAGGCCCTTGGTGAGGCCCTCGAGCTCGGCGGGGTCGGGCGGGGTCGAGATGGCCTTGCCGATGAGGTATTGCAGGTAGAGGATGCCGGGGCCGGTCAGGGGGTTGCTGATGAAGGTGGCCAGCACGGCCGCGGTCACGTTCACCCGGAACATGAAGCAGAGCACCACCGAGAACGCGATCTGCAGGCCGAAGAAGGGCATCATGCCGATGAAGGTCCCGATCACCATGCCCCAGGCCACCGTCTCGCGGGTGGGAAGCCACAGGCCGGGATCGAAGAGCCGGTTCCCCAGGAGCCGGTGCAGGAAGGTCCCGTGCAGCTTCTTCTTTCGTGGGAATTGGCGGAGGTAGTAGCGGCGCCAATTGCGGACCACCGGGCGATACCAGGGCCATTTCCTCTTCGGCTTCGCTCCGGAGCCGGGTTGCGGGGGGATGGTCAGCATGGGGACGGTGGGGATTCCAGGGGAAGAAGATACAAATCCCGGGGAAGGACGGGGCCCGGGGAGGGCCCCGGGCCTTCAATGGGCGGACTTCGGCTGCTTTTCCGCGGCCAGGGCGCGGTGCTTCTTCCTCGATGCGCGGATGTTGAGGACTTCCACGCCCATGGAGAAGAACATGGCGAAATAGATGTATCCCTTGGGGATGTGCAGGTCGAAGCCTTCGCCCACCAGGGCCATGCCCACCAGGAGCAGGAAGGACAGCGCCAGCATCTTGATGGTCGGGTACTCGTTCACGAAATGGCTGATGGGGTTGACCGCCATCAGCATCACCAGGACGGCGATGATGACCGCGGTCATCATCACGTAGAGGTTGTCCACCATGCCCACGGCGGTGATGACCGAGTCGAGGGAGAAGATGATGTCCAGGATCATGATCTGGACGATGACGCCGCCGAAGCTGACGGCCTTCTTCTGCTTCTCCTCCCCGGTGGGGACGCCGGCCATGTCCTCCTCGTGGGTCACCTTCTCGTGGATCTCCACCGTGCTCTTGTAGA
>CBILQL010000356.1:0-5810 GCA_966238865.1 uncultured bacterium | reverse complement strand
GACGCCTGCACGTTCACCTTGATGGGCCTCGGGATGCCGTCGTTGTCCCGGTCCTTGCACTTCGGGCCCTCGCAGGGCGGATCGATCGGCACCACGAGCGACCGCCGGTCGACGACGAGGTCCCCGCGGTGGAGCGTCAGCTCGAGGGGGTGTTTCCCCTGGGGCAGGCCCGAGAGGTCCCGGACGTCAACACGGGGACCAACGGCCGGGAAATCGTCTTCGGACGCCTCAACCTGCGCCTGCTCTTCGACGGCGAGTCGGCGGCGGGATTCCAGACGCTCAAGATCGCCGAGCTGGTGCGCGACTCCCAGGGCCGCGTGTCGCCCGGGGACTATATCCCCACCGCCATCCGCGCGGCGGCTTCCCATTCCCTCATGGTCCAGCTCAAGAAGCTGATGGACTCGTGCCTGCAGAAGAGCAATTACCTGATGGGCCAGCGGGCCCAGAAGGCCACCGGCGTGGCCCAGTTCAACGCCGAGACCTTCACCAATTACCTGCTGCTTTCCGCCATCAACGGGGCCCTGCCCGAGATCGTCCATTTCCACCAGCACCCCTTGCTGCACCCGGAGGCGCTGTTCCGCCGCCTGCTGGCCTTCGCCGGGTCCCTGGTGAGCTTCGGCCAGGACATCAAGGCCTCGGACATGCCCAAGTACGTCCACGGCGACCTGCAGGCCTCGTTCAAACCCCTGTTCCAGATCCTGGACACTTTGCTCGGGGCCACGGTCCCCACGGGCTACAAAATCTTCGCCCTCACCAAGACCAGCCCCATCCAGTACAGCGCCAACCTGCGCGAGGCCGACTTCAACCTGCTCGGCCAGTTCTACCTGGCGGTCTCGGCCCAGGCCTCGGAAGTCGAGATCATCACCACCGTGCAGCGCAAGGCCAAGCTGGCCCCCATGGGACGCCTGGACAGCATGGTGAACGCGGCCCTGGCCGGCATCGCCCTCGTGCCCGAATCCCATGCCCCCCAGACCATCCCCGCCAAGGCCGGATACAAGTATTTCCGCCTCCAGCAGCAGGGCGAGCTCTGGGACCAGGTGCGGACCAGCAAGGCCCTGGCCATCCACATGCCGTCGGATCTGCCCTCCACCAAGCTCGAGCTGGTGGCGACGACCGAATGAGGCGGATGCCGGGACGCCCGGATACACCCTCCTGCGGCAAGGTCTCCCGAAACGAGCGACAGAGAGCGAAGCCATGATGCAACCCGGACAGCGCAGGACCCTCCAGCAACCCCTCCAACCGGCCATGCGGACCGCCTTCGGGCAGGGACGCGGGATGGACTGGGCCGACGGGGCCGTTCAGACCCTGTTCGGGCAGGGAGGCGCCGGAGCCGGCCAGACCCTCTTCGGGCAGGGCGGCGGGAAGGACGTCCCGTCCCTGGCGGTGCTCGCGACGGACATCCTGCTCCTCGGAGTCAAGATCCGCGAGACGCCGGACCTGGGCAACCCGGAGCAGCTCAAGGGCCTGCTGCTGGCCTACTTCCGCGACTTCGACCGCGTCTGCGTGATGCACCGCAAGCCCCCGGAGGCGGCCGAGCAGGCCAAGTACGCCCTGGCGGCCTTCATCGACGAGACGGTGATCAACTCGGAGAACAACTGCCGCGACGCCTGGATCGCCGAGCCCCTGCAGACCCAGTTCTTCAACGACAACCTGGCGGGCGAGAACTTCTTCAAGCGCCTGGAGGCCATGCTCCCGGATCTGCGCCGGAACCTGGAGACCGCCGAAGTGTGCTACTTCTGCCTGGCCCTGGGGTTCCAGGGCCGCTACCGCATCTCGGGACAGGAGGTCCTGCCCAACGTGGTGCGGAACCTCCTGAAGCGCATCGAGGCCATCAAGGGCGCGCCGCCCGGCGCCATCTCCCCTTCCGCCAAGGTGCATCACGCGCTCCAGGGCAGGGGCAGCGGCGGCAAGCCGCTCATCATCGCCTCGGCTGTGTTCCTCGCGATCTCGGCCATCCTCTTCGCCCTGCTCATGGCGGCCAGCGACGGCGCGCTCGAGCCGGCCCGCACCGCCGTGGAGCGCCTCCAGACCCGGACGCCGGCCCCATGAGGATTTTCCGCACCGCCGCCTTCTGGCTGGTCCTCGCCGGCTGCCTCCTCGGCATCGCCCTCTTCTTCCTGCTTCCGCTGCTGGGCGTGAAGGCCCTGCTGGCCCGATGGCTGTGGGCGCTCCTGCCCCCGACGCTGGGCGGGCTCGTGGCCCTCGTCCTCAGCATCCTCCGCCTCAAGAAGGCGCTCAAGGCCCAGGAGAGCGCCCAGGCCAATCCCTTCGACACGGACCTGGTCCATCGCCCCTGGCAGGAGCCCCTCAAGGCGGAGACCAAGGCGGCCCTGGACGTCCTCAAGGCCTCCGGCAAGGGCAAGGTGCGGGTGGGCCAGAACCCGCTGGACGTCTTCCGCTTCTACCTGGTGCTCGGCAACTCCGGGGCGGGCCGCACCAGCCTCCTGGAGCATAGCGGCATCCATTTCCCCCGCCGCTACCCCTCGGCGGCGGAGCTGGCCAAGCAGACCCAGCACTTCACCCAATGGTGGTTCTCCAGCCAGGGCATCTTCCTGGAGGCCCCGGCGCGCTACGCCAGCGGCGAGGAGGGCGACGACGAATTCCAGTTCTGGCTGTCGCAGCTGGAGCGCGAAGGCAAGCCGACCGCGGCCCTGGACGGCATCCTGCTCACGGTGAGCCTCGAGGAGCTGCTCACCGAGGGCCCCGGGGTGGCGGAGCTCGCCTCCCGCTACCGGGACAGGGTGGCGCTCATCATGGCCACCCTGCGCCTCGAGCTGCCCGTATACCTGGTGTTCACCCACGCCGACGTGCTGCCGGGCTTCCGGGAATACTTCGAGAACCTGCGGGAGTCGGAGAGCCACCAGGTGTTCGGCGCCACCTTCGCCCTGAGGGGCCATCTGCCGCCGGCGCGCGCGCGCTTCGAGCGCGAGTACAAGAAGCTGTACGACTCCCTGCAGGCGCATACCCCCCAGCGGCTGTCCCAGAACACCGATCCCGGGCGCAAGAAGAGCATCTTCGTCTTCCCCAACGAGTTCGGCGCGGCCCAGGAACGGCTCGCCGTGTTCGTCGAGCACCTCTTCAAGGACAGCATGCGCCGGGAGCGGGCCATGTTCCGCGGCTTCTTCCTGACCAGCGTCTCCGCCGCGGATCCCTTCGCCGAGGGCGGCAAGGCCGACGCCGGCGCCGCGGAGCCGGTCCATTTCCTGGACCACCGGGCCAAGCAGCGCGGGCCCGCGGCGGCCCCGAATCCCGAGGCCCTGGGCGGGACCAGGGCCCTTTTCACCAACCACCTCTTCAACGGCGTGCTCAAGAGCGACAAGAGCCTGGCCCAGATCCCGGGCTACCGCCTGGGCAGCCTGTCGCGGCGGGCCCTCATCGCCTCCGCGGCCATGGCGCTCGCGGGCCTGTTCGTGACCGCCTGGTCCCTGACCGGATTCTTCCGCAGCCGCGCCTGGTTGGGCGACATCGCCCTCACCGTGGACGAGGCCTCCAAGCTGCGCTTCCGCTCCCCGTCGGAATTCCGCGAGGAATACGCGGTGATGGGCCGCCTGCTCAAGGCGGGCCGGGGACTCGAGGCGGGCGAGGGGCCTTCCCTGCCCCCCGGCTACGGCCATTCGGGCGAGGCTCTGGAACTGGTCTCCGCCATGCACGCCGCCCAGACGGGGCGCATGGCCGCCAATGACGCCCTGCGCAACCTGGGCGCCACCCTCGAGGTGGCCTCCCGGTTCTACAACCCCGCCGAGCACGCCCGCATGCGGGACAATCTGCGGCTCTACCTGCTCCTGACCGCCGAGGGCAGGCCGCATCTCAAGGAGATCAAGGCGCCGGAGTTCGCGGACCTGCTGGGCCCGCTGTGGACCCAGGAGGTGCTGCACCGCTACGGGCCCGAAGCCATGCCCGCCAACCTGGAGACCGGCATGGAGGAGCATGCCGCGTGGTGGGCCGAGCGCTACCTGGACAAGAAGATAGCCCCACTGGCCAAGGGCGACGCAGCCCTCGTCAAGTCGGTGCGGGCCAGCCTGATGGGCACCCCCAGCATCGAAGGCCTGTACGCCGCCATCGTGGCGGCCGAGGACCCCGCCCGCGACCTCACCCTGGCCGACATGGGCGTGCCCGCGGACGCGGCGCTCAAGAGCATGGCCAGGATCCGCGGCTTCTACACCAAGGCCGCCTTCGACGACGACGCCATGGACCGCCTGGCCCAGGGCGCCGAGGAGCCCCACCGGCGCGACTGGGTGCTGGGCGAGGGCGCCTCCGCGGCCCTGCCGCCCGACATGCAGGACGAGCGCAAGCTCTACCGCGCCCTGGTCGACAAATACTACGAGGAATACGCCGCCGAGTGGATGAACCTGCTGCAGAGCCTCTCCATCCGCCTGCCCACGGAGCCGGGACTGGCCTCCGGCAAGCTCAACGGGTACGCCTCCGCCACCCAGGGCCTGCCCGCCGTGCTGGCGCGGCTGCAGCGAGAGACCGATCTCATCGTTCCGCCCGGCGCCGGGGAGAAGGCGGTCACCAAGAAGCTGGGATCCGGCAAGCTCGGGAAGCTGGCCGGCATGGCCCTCGAAGCCCGGGACGCCGACAAGAAGCGGCTCAAGGAACGGTTCCGCTTCGTGGAGGAGCTGAACGGGACCCAGCCCGGCGGAGGACTGCTGCAGGAATACTGGGCCTCGGCGAAGGGCCTCGCGGAGCTCCTCAACAAGCTGGCCCTGGGGGGCGGCGAGAACGGCGGCGCCGAGGCCATGGAGGCGGCCCAGCAGCTGTTCTCCGGCAAGTCCGAGAGCCCGCTCAACGCCTGCTGGAACGCAGCCAACAACGTGAAGAGCCGCTACGAGGCGCAGACCTGGCTCATCCCGCTGCTGGAAGGGCCGGTGCGGGACGTGGCCGGCTACCTGGCGGCCGTGGCCGGCAACCAGCTGGAAGCGGCCTACAAGGGGAAGGTCATCGCCTATTACAACCAGAACCTGCGCGGGCGGTATCCACTGGCCAAGTCGGGGTCGCAGGAAGTGAACCTGGAGGATCTCAAGGCCTTCTTCAACGGGCAGAACGGCGTGTTCACCGCCTTCGTGAACGGCAAGCTGGCCCCCTTCGTCAAGGCCGGGGAAGGCGGCTACCAGCCCCGGCACTGGAACGGGATCCGGCTCCGCTTCAATCCCGCCGCCCTCCAGGGCGTCTCCCAGGGCATGGCGGTGGCGGGCAGGCTCTACACCGAGACCCTGCCCCGGGTCTACAGCCTGAACGTCACCCTGCTGGAATCGAAGAACACCGCGGCGGTGACCTTCCGCCTGGGCGAGGACAAGATCACGGTCAAGCCCGGCGAAGGCCAGGCCCGCTTCACCTTCCGCTGGCCGACGGAAACGAGCTACAAAGGGGCCGAGATACTCGTCAATAACGTAGGCGGGGGCTCCCAGGGCCGCCGCGTGGACGGCACATGGGGTTTCCAGAAGCTGCTGGACGGCGCGCGCGCGCTCAACGTCCGCACGGGGGGGCTCACCGCCAAGTGGCGGTTCAACGTGGTCGCCAAGTACGACGTGGACGTGACGCTGGAGGGCAATATCCCGGATCGCGAGAATCCTTTCACCTTCCCGGAATATTTCAAGTTCGACCTGCCGCCGGGCCTGACCCTGGACGGGGACGAGCGGCTGAGCCTGGGGGACTGAGCATGGCGAATTTGCTGGAAGAGCTGCTCCTGCCCGTCAGCGACACCTCGTTCTGCGGGGAGGAGGACGGGAGCTACGAGCCCGAGTTCGAGGCCGCCAAGGCCGAGGCCGAGAAGATCACCGAGAACGATTACCGCCTGATGGCGGAACAGA
>CBILQL010000355.1:0-5831 GCA_966238865.1 uncultured bacterium | reverse complement strand
AGGGTGAACCCTTCGACCTGTTGGGATTCGATATTGAGAGTCTCGAAGGTGCGGGGGAATTGGTTTCTTCGTCCGGTGAAAAGCTGGTCTTCAGCTCATTCGACCCGGAAATTGGACGGCTGAATCCTTATCGACCTTCCAAACAATACCGGTTTCCGCCCTCCGCTTCGGGTTGGAAAGGGATCACCTGGTTCCGGTTCCAGGACGCGGGCGGATCAGCGGTAATAGACAATGTAAAGTTCGAACCGGTATCTGGTCAGGAGGACGATTGATGCGTACGGCCATCGCAAGTCTCCTGCTGCCATGCCTTATTCTGGGCCAGGATTGGTCGAGAATCCGTCCCGATTATATCGGCTATGGATCCGGAACGTTCGCGCCGGGAGGCTATACCACCATGGCACGTTTCGGTTCCGACCTGATAATTTCCGGGCAATACGTGGATGGGGGATTCCATACCTCCTCGGTATACCAGAACCATTTCGCACGCTTGCGAATCACGGACGCAGAGACCACCTTGACCATGATCAAGAAAAACTGGTGGCATAATACTATTCCCGGGAACGGGGAAAGCATCCAGGACTCTTCTATAAACCTCACAGTTCCGACGCCCCAGAACCGGAACCCCATTTTCACCGTGGCCGGTACCCATCTCTATCAAATTTCCGGGCAGGGATATCGGGCTTTCCCTAAACGTTCCTTCCAGCCCTCGGGAGTCAACGTCTCGACGGACGAGATTACCCTGAACGGAACCGGAAGCCCCGTCACCCCCTTCACCCATCTGGACGAGGTGACGGTCAAATCCTCGGGGTCGCTCCCAGGCGGACTTTCTCCTTCCACGGTTTACCATGTTATCCGCGTATCCGGAACCACCCTAAAATTGGCTTCCTCCCTTGCCGATGCGCGTTCCGGAATCGCGATCGACCTCACCAGCCAGGGGTCCGGCGTCGATTCCCTGCTCCGAGAGCCGGCCCAACCCTCCGACGTCTGGAAAATGAACCTCGATACCGGGGCAGGTGATTATGCGGTGTGGAACCAGGTCTTCCCCTCCGCCTCTACCACGTACTTCATGGGACAGAATACCGTCGCAACCACCTTGGTCTGGGATCCTTATCGGAACACGATCACGGCTTCCAACCTGACGGCCGAGGCCTTCGGGCCCCGGAGAACGTGGATCTTCGATGTTCCCACCGAGACTTTCACCGAAGGGTTGCAAAGCGCCGGCTCCGGGGACGCTCCCGAGACGCAGAGCGGGCAGCAGTTGACCCTCAACACGCGGGATTCGACCCTGTGGCTGTTCGGCGGCGGCGACCTGGTCGATGGCGGCAACGAGCTTTGGCACTACCTTCCGGCAACAGGCCTCTGGACCAGGCTAACTCCGGTGAGCCCCCGGCCTTCCAATCGAGTCCACCACTGCGTCGCCTATGTCCGGGGAGCGACCGCCTCCGACGACAAGCTATTCGTCAGCGGAGGAACGGCAGGTGAAGGGGGGACGGGACTGCGGGATTCTTGGGTGTATAGTTTCGCCTCCAATACTTGGGACAGCCTGGAAGTGGCCACTTTGCCCAATGCCTCCCAATGCGTCTGTCAATGGGAGCCGAACAGCGCACGCATCGTCATGCAGGCTGATACCGCTTTTTGGGTCTATCCCATCGGCCACCCGGAAGGGATGATAGTGGAAATCGCCGATCCGGAGGATAACTATCTCACCAATCTCGACACCATCCCGGTGACCTGGGAAGTGAACGGCTCGGTCCAGGTCACGCAGACCTACGAGGCGCTGGAGCTGGAAGGGGTGAATCTCGTCATCCGGTGTTCGGGAAGCGCTTGCGACACTATTACCGTGATTCGGGATCAGACGCCGCCGGCTGTGATCATCACTTCTCCCGGGCAGGATACAACGGTCGGGGCGGAGCCCATTCTGCTCCAGTTTACAGTGGATGGCGCACCCCGTTCGAGGAGCATCCCCCTCAATCCCGGGGTGAACGTGGTGGTAATCGACACCTTGGACGCAGCCGGAAACCGCGGCGCGGATACTTTGCTGGTCACCTACGCTGTCCCGGAGGGGGTTCCGGTTTGGCCTTCATGGAGCATTCTCGACGTGAGCGATATTTGGCCGTCCTCGCTGAAAATACATTGGACGCCGGCAGTGGACGATTCGGGAGTGAGCCGTTACCGCATCTATCGGGACGGAATCCTCATCGATAGCGTGCCCGGAAACCAGACGTACTATTCCGACGTCGGCCTCTTCATGGACCAGGTTTACGTCTACAAGGTGGAAGCCGGGGACTTGCGCGGCAATTGGACTACCGACGGTCCCGACAGTTCCTTTTCGACCTCGGACCAACTGCCTCCCCATCCGGAAGTTATCGCCCCGCCTCTGGATCGGACCGTGACCAGCACCCTCCTCGCGGGAGTGGAATTCCTATTTAACGATACCTTGCCCATCCAGACCGGGATGGAGCCGGATATCATCGATACCCTGCGCGCATCCGTATTGCGAGGAGTGGTGAAGGACAGGGAAGGAAATCCCTTGCCGGGAGTTTCGATCTCCGCGATGGGCTCGAATGGTTTCGGCAGCACGGTGACCCGCGGCGATGGGGAATACGACCTGGTTGTCAATGGGGGCGGCTTCGTGACCTTGAGAATGGCCAAGGCCGGATACCTTCCGGTTCACCGGACTTTGGACATTCCCTGGCAGCGATTCGTGAACTATCCGGAAGTCCTCCTGTCTCAATTGGACTCGGTTTCCCAAATCGTTTCCCTGGATTCCGGTGGACCTATGCAGGTATTCCGCGCCAGCGTGGTTAGTGATGTGGACGGCTCAAGGCAGGCTACCTTGCTGATTCCCGCACATACGACGGGGTACAAGTCCTTTCCGGACGGAACCGTCCAGCCTTTGACGTCCATGACCCTGCGCGCGACGGAATACACGGTCGGTGAAAACGGGCCCAAGGCGATGCCGGCGGACCTTCCGCATACCAGTGCCTATACCTATGCCGTAGAGTACAGCGCCGACGAGGCCATGGAAGATGGTGTGGAGTTGCAATTCAACCAACCCATCTACAGCTATCTGGAAAACTTTGTCGGCATCCCCGTCGGTTGGCCCGTTCCCAACGGCTATTACGACCGGAAGTGCGGATGCTGGAAACCCGAGAAGGATGGGAGGGTCATCAAGGTCCACAGCATCAGCGGAGACAAAGCCAACCTAGTGATCGACAACAGCGGCGTTCCCGCTGATAGCGTAAGCCTGGCCGACCTCGGAATCACCGAGTCCGAACGCGGAGAAGTTGCCAGCCTGTATTCGGTGGGCGACAGCCTATGGCGCGTCCCTATTACCCATTTCTCGGCTCGGGACTTCAACTATCCTACCAAAAAGAGCAATAAAACACCTAAGAACGGGGCCAACGGAAACAAGGAGCCTGACGACCCGGATAAGATATGCGGCTCAATCATCGGATGTCAGGACCAGACTCTGGGCGAGACCGTCCCGATCGTCGGCTCCCCTTTCCGGCTGCGTTATAGCAGCGACCGGGTGGTAGGAAGGAAATCCGCTTTCACCGTCCAAATGCCTTTGACGGACAGTATCCTGCCTCCGGGACTCGAGGATGTCCATCTCGCCATCACCGTCGCGGGACGGTACTGGGACTATCACTTCTCCCCGGACACCAACCTATCCTTCACCTTTCAATGGGATGGGAAAGATGCCTACGGTCGCATTATGCAGGGACGACAGCCCTTGGCCTACATCGTGAAGTATGGCTTTTCCGGCGAATATCTCCAGCCTCCTTCGTTGGAAGCGTCTTTCGGAAGCGTGCAGCCGATTGCCGGTCCGAATCCGGTCCCTATCCGGGAATTGACTTATGAGGGCAGCGGCTATTCCGCTTTCGTGGGAACCCGGGACCTCCGGGACGAGCTCGGGGGATGGTCCATCGATGCGCATCATGTCTACGACGTCAATGAACAAGTGCTGTATTTGGGAAACGGAAAAAGACGCAGCGCGAAGGATTTGCGCGGAAGCGAGATCCTCAACACAGTGGCGGGTACTGGGACGCCGGGTTTTACCGGCGATAACGGCTCTGCAAAAGCCGCCGAACTCAACGCTCCCCTCGGGATTGATGCGGGACCGGACGGAAGCCTGTACATTTGCGATGCGGACAATTTCAGGATCCGCAAGGTGGATCGGAAAGGAATCATCACCACGGTGGCAGGAAATGGAAGCCCCGGCTACTCCGGTGATGGCGGACTCGCGATCAATGCCGCAATGGAACCCAGCAACATCGATGTCGGCCCTGATGGCAGCCTGTACATCTCGGATATCGAGAACGATTGCGTCCGCAAGGTGGATGGACGGGGCATCATCACCACGGTGGCGGGCACGGGGTCAGCGGGTTTCAGCGGCGATGGCGGACCTGCCACTTCGGCGGAATTGGATAATCCGTCCGGCGTGGCGGCAGGCCCCGATTGCAATCTCTACATCGCCGATTTCAACAATGGGAGGGTCCGGAAAATCGGGCCCGATGGCATCATCCATACGGTGGCGGGCAATGGTGATTATGATTACATCGGAGACAGCATTCCCGCCGTGGCGGCCTCGCTCGTGCCCCATAACCTCGACCTGGGTCCTGACGGCAGCCTCTACATCGCGGACCAATACAATGCCAGGCTGTTCAAGGTGGCCCCGGACGGCCTTTTCACCACCATTGCCGGCACGGGTTCTTTCGATGCCACCGGGGACGGAGGAGAAGCGGTACTGGCTGGAATGCAGCCCTATGACGTGAAGGTCTCCACGACGGGAACCGAGGAAGAGATATACGTCCTGGATCTGACCTTCGGCCGAAACTCCGTGCGGAAAATCGACAGGCAAGGATTCGTCAGCACCGTGGTCGGCGGTGGATCCGGGGAAATCGGAGTTAAGGACAATAGGTTGGCGACCACCGAGAATTTCGACTTCATGCAGGGAATAGCCGTCTCCGATGACGGAGCCCTTTATATCGCCGATGTCGCGAATCATCGCATCCGGAGCGTCAAAACCTACCTGCCCGGGTTCACGAAGGAGGTGTTCTCAATTCCCTCGGAGGATGGAAGGCAAGTCTACTCCTTCAACATCCAAGGCAAGCACTTGAAAACGCGACATGGACTCACAGGCGGGACTCTTCACTCCTTCGAGTATAATGAGTCCGGGCGGCTGTCCGCGATTGTCGATGGAAACGGAAACGAAACAGGCATCGAGCGGAATACACAAGGGGAACTCAAGAGCATCATTTCCCCCTATGGCCAGGAAACCCTGCTGGAGTTGGATGATAGTGGCTATATCGCCAAGGCAACGAACCCGGCCGGAGAAGAGATGGCGTTCGTATATTCGCCCGGCGGCCTCATGACTTCCTATTCGACTCCCAGAGGTCATGAGTATGCATTCACGTTTGATTCCCTGGGTCGATTGATTCGTGACGATGACCCGGCGGGTGGCTTCAAGGAGTTGACCCGCTTGGAGACTCAGGATGGAGTTCTAACCACCCTGCTGACCGCCATGGGGAGGGTGAAGACGTACTTTACGGGAAAACTGAAAACCGGTAACGGGCAGAAGTCAAATAGGAATCCCGCCGGCCAGGTGAGCGAAACGCTGTTCAGGACCGATGGGCTCGAGAAGACGGTGGGTCCCGACTCCACCATCATGGAAAGACTTCTTGGTCCGGACGCCCGCTTCGGGATGCAGGCCGCGTTTCCGGAGTCCATAGCGGTAGTCTTGCCCGGAGGAGAAACCTTCACAAAGACCCATGGGAACCTCTTGAAATTGGCATGAGGGGATGAAAGGTAACGTACGCGTTACTATA
>CBILQL010000354.1:0-5831 GCA_966238865.1 uncultured bacterium | reverse complement strand
CAGGGGCTTGATCACCATCTGGTCGAACCGGGCGAGCGCCTCCTCCCGCTGCGCCCTGTCCCCGAGCCACCAGGTGGGCGTGGAGGGGAGCATCAGGTCCTGTCCGAGCACGCGGCGGCTCAAGGCGTCCAGGAAGGGCATGAAATTGGACCCGCCGATGAGCCCGCTGCCCAGCGCGTTGCAGACGGCGACCTGGCGGTTGCGCACGGCCTGCACCAGGCCGGGCACGCCCAGGAGCGATCCCCCGTCGAGCTCGAGGGGATCGCAGAAGGCGTCGTCCACGCGGCGCAGCAGCACGTGCACCTTGCGCGGGCCCTCCAGCGACACGAGCCGCACGCCGTCCTCGCGCACTCTCAGATCGCCGCCGCGCACCAGCGGGATGCCCAGCCAGGCCGCGACATACGCCTGCTCGAACCAGGTCTCGTTCTCGGGGCCGGGGCTGAGGAGGACCACGAAGGGTTCGGAGACGCCCGGCGGCGCCGCCTGCACCAGGCTGCGGCGCAGGGCCTGGAAGAAGGGCGGAAGCCGGTGCGCGCCGAGATCCCGGAACAGGCTCGGGAACACGCGGCCCAGCACCCAGCGGTTCTCCAGCGCGTAGCCGTACCCGGAAGGGTTCTGGCAGCGATCGCTGATCACCCGGAACCCGCCCTCGGCGGTGCGGGCCAGGTCGGCCGAGTACAGGTGCAGCATGCGCTGGCGGGAGGCGGCGCCCCCGCTGCAGGCGCGGTGGAAGCCGGGATGGGTGTACAGGAACCGGGCGGGGATGAGTCCGTCGCGCACCAGGTGGCGCGGCCCGTGGAGATCGCGCAGCACCGCGTCCAGCAGGTCGGCCCGCTGGATGAGGCCGCGCTCGACCACGGCCCATTCGGCGCTTTCCAGGATGAGCGGCACCGGATCCAGGCTCCAGGCCCGGTCGGCGCCGCGGCTGTCGCCGTACACGTTGTAGGTGACCCCGCCCAGGCGGAGCTGCTCCTCCAGGTCGTGCTTGCGCCGGTGCAGCTCCTGGGGCCCCAGGCGGGCCAGGGCGGCGGCCAGCCCGGACCAGGCGGGGCGGATGGCCCCGGTGGGTCCTATCATCTCGTCCCAGCCGCCGGCCGGCGGACGGTAGCTGCGCAGCCAATCTGTCGAGGCCGGGCTTCCGGCGGCGCCCTCGGTGCGGGCCCCGGAGGGGGCGGGCGGGGTTTCGGACAAGGGCCCCCCGCTACCCGTTTCGCCGCGCGCGGGGTCCGGATTCATAGGCATACCCGATGATAGCAATCCCGCGGCGGCACAGCCAGGTCGTCGGCGTCCGGCTCAATGCCAGCGCAGATCCAGGGTCAGGGGATGATCGGGATGGACGGACGGCCGGATGAGGCGCACGGGTCCGGGCGTGTGGCCGCGGGGCTCGAAGCGCGCGATGCGCCGGGCCTCGGCCTCGGCGGCGTTGACCGGGAAGCGCTGGTAGTTCCGGCCCGCCGGATGGGACACGTGATGCACGCAGCCCCCCAGGGAGCGGCCGCTCCAGAGATCCACCACGTCGAAGGTGAGGGGGCTGTGCACCGGGATGAGCGGCTGCAGCGCGGACGGGGGCTGCCAGGCGCGGTAGCGCAGGCCGGCCACCGCCTCCCCTTCGGTCCTGGTGGGCGCGAGGGGCAGGGCCACGCCGTTGCAGGCCACCGCGTGCCGGCGATCGGCGAAGCCTTCCACCCGCACCTGGAGGCGCTCCAGGGAGGAGTCCACGTAGCGGGACGTCCCCTGCACGCTGGTCTCCTCGCCGAGGACGTTCCAGGGCTCGGCGGCCTGCCGCAGCTCCAGGGAGAAGTCGCCGAGCTGCACCTTCCCGCACAGGGGGAAGCGGAACTCCCGGAAGGGGGAGTACCACGACGGTTTCAGGGGATAGCCGGCGCCGGCCAGGAAGCCGGCCACGTCCTCGAAGTCGCGCCACAGGAAATGGGGCAGCATCCACCGGTCGTGCAGGGAGGTGCCCCAGGGCTGAAGGGGGGCGGAGTAGGGCCGGTCCCAGAAGCCCGCCAGCAGGGACCGGACCAGCAGGGACTGGGCCGCGGCCAGGCGGGCGTGGGGCGGCATCTCGAATCCGCGCAGCTCCACCAGGCCCAGCCGGCCCGTGAGGCTGTCGGGATTATAGAGCTTGTCGATCGAGATTTCGGACCGGTGGGTGTTGCCGGTCAGGTCGACCAGCAGGTTGCGGAACAGCCGGTCCACGAGCCAGGCCGGCGGCTCGCCGCGTTCACCGCCTCCGGGCACCTGCTTGAACGCCAGCTGCAGCTCGTTCAGCACCTCGTCCCGGGCCTCGTCCGGCCGCGGCGACTGGCTGGTGGGGCCGATGAACAGCCCCGAGAACAGGTAGGACAGGCTGGGATGGTTCTGCCAGAAGTTCACCATGCTGCGCAGCAGGTGTGGCCGCCGCAGGAAAGGGCTGTCCGCCGGGGCCTCCGCGCCCAGGACCACGTGGTTGCCGCCGCCGGACCCGGTGTGGCGCCCGTCGAGCTGGTACTTCTCCGTACCCAGGCGGCACTGCCGGGCCTCCTCGTACAGCGCCTCGGTCTTCTCCACCAGCTCGCGCCAGGACCCGGAAGGATGGATGTTCACCTCGATGACGCCCGGGTCCGGGGTGATGCCGAAGCTCTTGAGGCGGTGATCCTTGGGGGGCGTGTAGCCTTCCACGCGCACCGGGGTGCCGTTCTCGGCGGCCGCGTCCTCGACGGCCTCGATCAGCTCCAGGAAGGATTCCAGGCAGGGGATGGGCGGCAGGAAGACGTGCAGGATGCCGTCGCGCGGCTCGACGCACAGGGCGGTGCGGACGACGGAATCGCCGTGGCCCGATCCCGGGAAGCCCGTCCGGGAGGCCGATGCCGGCGCGGCGGGCGGCTGGCCGGGGTATTGCCTGCGATACGGGGGCCGGTAGGATTCGGCCAGGGGCGGTCGCGGCGCAAGCGGCGACAGCTCCTCGACGATGTCCGGCCCCGACCATCCCCCGGCCCCGTAGGCCAGGGACCCGAGCGGCAGGCGGAACCCCAGGGGCGAATCCCCGGGGGCGAGGAACAGGTGGCCGCGGCGCAGATCCCAGACGCCGGATCGCCAGCGCGTCTCCCGGCCGTCGAAGTCGGCGGCCAGGGGCAGCACGTAGCCGGCGGCCCGATCCAGGCCCCGCTCCAGGATGCGCAGCATGCGGGCGCGTTCGCCGTCGCCGCGCCAATCCTTCTTGAGGGGATCGAAGTCGACGGGGAGATTCCCCTCCTTCCACAGGTAATAGAAGACGTCCTCGTAGGCGGGCCTCACCTTGCCCGCGTCCAACCCCAGCAACCTGGCGATGGACCGGGCCAGGGCCTGGGCCTGGACCGGTCCGTGGCCGTAGCCGCCGGCGCCCGCCCCGCTCCGCCCTCCTTGTCCGACCTTTCCCGCCTGGGTGCCGGAGCGGGCGATGAGGCGCTCCTCGCGCCAGACCGGCCGGCCGTCGGGCCGCCAATAGGCGGTGTAGGCCCAGCGCGGCAGGGGTTCCCCGGGATACCATTTTCCCTGGCCGAAATGCAGGAGGGCGCCGGCTGCGAACCGGTTCTTCAGCCGCCACAGCAGGTCGTCGGCCAGGGCCGCCTTGTGATCGCCCAGCGCAGCCGTGTTCCATTCCGGCGCGTCCATGTCGTCGATGGACACGAAGGTGGGCTCGCCGCCCTGGGTGAGGCGCATGTCGGTGGCCCGGATGTCGGCCTCCACCCTGTCCCCCAGCGACAGCAGGGCCTGCCATTCCTCCTCCGGGTACGGCGCCGTCACCCGGGGGATTTCCGGCAGTCGCTCCACGGACATCTCGTGGTGGAACTTTACTTCGGCCTTGGAGGTCGCGCCCGTGATCGGCGCCGCATCCTCCGGGTTCGGCGAGCAGCTCAGGGGGATATGCCCCTCGCCGGCCAGGAGTCCCGAGGTGGAGTCGAGCCCGATCCAGCCGGCGCCCGGCACGAAGGCCTCGGCCCAGGCATGCAGGTCGGTGAAATCGGAGGCGGGGCCCTCGGGGCCTTCCAGGGGCTTCTCGTCCGGGCGCAGCTGGATGAGGTAGCCGGAGGCGAAACGCGCGGCGATGCCCAGATGGCGCAGGGCTTGCACCAGCAGCCAGGCCGAATCGCGGCAGGACCCGGAGGCCTTCTCCAGGGTCTCCTCGCAGGTCTGCACCCCGCTTTCCATGCGGATGCCGTAGCGGATGTCGCTCTGGACCCGCTGGTTGAGATCCACCAGGAAGGACGTCGTGTTCCGGGGGGCGCCATCGACCTGGGACACCCAGCGCTTGAGAAGGGGGCCCGCCTCGCGGATTTCCAGGTAGGGGGCCAGGGACTCGCGCTGGGCCGGGGTATAGGTGAAGGGGAAGGTCTCAGCCGCCTCCTCGACGAAGAAGTCGAAGGGATTGATGACGGTCATGTCCGCGACCAGGCCCACCTCCACCTCGAAACGGGTTTCGGGCTCGGGGAAAACCACCCGGGCGACGAAGTTCCCGAAGGGATCCTGCTGCCAATTGATGAAATGGCCCGCAGGGCGGACTTTCAAAGAATAGGCGGTGACCGGGGTGCGGCAATGGGCGGCCGGCCGCAGGCGGATGAGCTGGGGAAACAAGGTGACCGGACGGTCATAGGTATAGGTCGTGAGATGGCGGAAGGCGACCCGGATGGACATGCCGCCGAGGCGGCGCAAGGAATGGGCCAAAGGCCCGGATCCGATCCCTGTTCCGAATACTGGAATCCCTGACAAGCACTGTCAGGGGCTCCGATGGAATTGACATCCGATGGCCGAAACCGGCAATCTCAGGCGGACAATTGCTGACAACCCGGAATGCGTTGGAGGCTTGAAGACACGTCACGCACGCAATTTTCCGGCATTCTGGTACTGTTTTGAGCCATGAAAGGTCTCACCGGCTTGTGAAATGGCAGAAAATCGCCCGGTTCGGGGGGCATTTCTGCCCTAGATTGACCGATTCAGCAGTCGTGGGGGAGTATGCGAAATCAACGCATCAGGGTATCCGGTGAACATTCCCAAGGGGGGATCCATGCTTCCCGGATGGTCCGGCGTCTGCTGCTATCCGGCCTGTTCCTGGCCTTGTCCCAGACTGTCCAGGCCCAGGGCGCCAAGGACAGCGACAAGATGCAGGACAAGACCTTCCAATCGTCCGCCGGCGCCCTGAAATATCTCCTGTACATTCCCAAGGACTATGACGCCACCCGGAAGTATCCCCTGGTGGTTTCCCTGCGCGGCGCTGGCAGCACCTATCTCACCGCGACCGACGGCTTCGAAATGGCCCATCCCTGGATCGAAGACAGCATCCAGGCCCGCGTGCCGCATTTCATCATGGTCCCCGAATGCCTGTCCGGGAACTGGGGCGGACTGGCGGGCGCCGCCTCGGGCGGCGTCATGGCCTCGTCGTCGAAGGCCGTGATCGATGCCATCGAGAATCTGAAGACGCAATACTCCCTCGACGCCGACCGCTTCATCCTGACGGGATTCTCCCTGGGCGGATCGGGGACCTACCATGTCATCGAGCTGAAGCCGAACTACTGGGCGGCCGCCGTCCCCGCCTCGGCAGGCGGCGACACCAACCAGATCGAATCCATCGCCAAGACGCCGATCTGGCATCACCAGGGTTCCACCGACGGCACCGCGGGCCGCCGCATGGCCAAGGCGCTGGATGATCACAAATACAAGGTGGTGCGCATGGTCTGCGACTTCACCATCAACAACCCCGCCGGCTGGCGCACCGCCGTCCAGGGCGGCGCGAAGCCCGAGGACATCGCCTTCAAGAACGCGAAGGCCCCGGTCACGGTCGATTCCCTGCGCCGCGCCATCGACGCCGGCGC
>CBILQL010000353.1:0-5840 GCA_966238865.1 uncultured bacterium | reverse complement strand
GGATTCCCTGTCGCCTCCACCGGGCCCTTCGCGGTCCTGTCTCTCCTCATGTCCGTCGCCCTGGCGCCGGCATCGCCTCCCGGCCATGCCGACAAGGCGGAGTCGGAACGGCAGGCCTGGATCGAGGCGTACGCCCGGGGCATGCCCCTGGACAGCCTCTACTACCTCCTGGCTGGCCAGGCCCTGGGCCGTCTCGCCTACGACACCGCCATGGCCTTCAACCTCTCCATTCCCACGCCCTCGCAGGGCGCCTTCCGGGACAGCGTCCTGGTCCAGCGCTACCGGCTGTATCGGGTCTCCGGGCTTCACGGGGATGCGGACCATCTCCGGGACAGCCTGCCGGCACTGCCGGAACGGCCTCCGGAGCGGCGTCCCGCCGAATGGAACGTCCGGGTCCGCTCCGGTTTTTCCGGCGAGGTCCAGGGCCGGGCGCGCAGCTATCCTTCTGGCCTGGCCTTGCCCGGAACGGACACCGTGGGATGGTTCGGCGGTTCCGAAGGCACCCTGTTCCTGCCCCTGCCGTCCCCGTCCCGGTTTCCGCTGTCCGCCGGTTTGGGGTATGAGCTCGGGAAATCCTATTATAAGGATTCCCTGGATTACCGGGCCGGGCTTGAGCTGAGGGCCGACAGGATCTTCGCCGGGTTTTCCGCCGGCGTCTCGGCCCAGGCGGGCCGCATCGCCGGACTCGGGGCGGTCACGGCCTGGAAGGGGGATTGGACCTGGTTCTCCATGGCCGGATCGGGATACTGGGTGGGGCATGGGGGATACGAGGCGGAATGGGAAGGAATCCGTGACAAAAGGTACGATGCCGCCTGGCTGTCCCTGCTGCGGGCATGGGAGCTCGGATCCGGATGGATCCTGCAAGGCTCCCTCTCCGGCACCCTGCTCCTGCTCGAGCCCTTCGAGGTGCCCGGCATGAACAATGTGATATTCGTCGACGATGTTTCCAAATCCGCCCCCGTGCATTACCGCGATGCGGGTTTCGGGGACACCCTGCCGGCGGGCAGGGCCGCCTACGTTTCCTATACCGGGGCGAGGGACTCCCTCGCGTTCCTCTGCCCCCAGGACGCTGTCACCCTGCGGCAGCGGGCCTCCCTCGGCCTGCCGGCCGTGCTCGGGGCCAGGGCCGAACTGGGCCTGGGATACGGTTTCGCCTTCTACCCGGACGCGTACGCCTGGAAGGAGGACGCAGGCGGGGAGGCCGCGCCCGGAGACACCATCGATTTCCGGGGGTACGCCCTGAACCGCGCCGACGGCCGGTATTACCGCGCCTACCTGGACAGGCGGAACGGGGAGCTCGCGGAAAACTACGGCGCCGTACCGCTGCGGGAGCGGCGCGTACGGCGCATGGATCACCTGTTCGGGGCGGACGCCACCCTGTCCCGGAGGCTGGCCGGGTGGGGCGAGATGCGCCTGGAGATCGGCGTCGAACGCACCCTGTCCAACCTCTCCGGGGAGGCGCCGGTGTGGATCCCGGATTGGGATTTCCGGGCCGGGATCCGCTGGTCGATGTCGGGGCGGTGGCCGCGATGAAACGCATGTCCTTGAAGAGGCGCGTGGCCGGGCGGGTGGCGCTCGCGGCGTCGGCGGCGGCCCTCCTTGCCGCCTGCCTCGGGGACGGGATCGACAAGGGCTTCACCAGCCTGGGTCTCGGGGATTACCCCATGGCCATCCCCGTCTTCACGCGCGCCGTGGAGCGTGATCCGGCCTCCTACCGCGCGCGCCTGGGCCTGGGGCAGGCGCTGCTGCAGAAGGCGGCGGCCGAGTCGGACAGCGCCGCCTTCGCCTACGGCCTGCTCCAGCTCGAGGCGTGCCGCAGCCTGCGCCCTTCCGACGACCTCTCCCGCCTGCTGTCCGACGCCTGGCTGGATCGGGCCCGCGCCCTGGCCCGCGGCCGGGACACCCTGGCCGCGCTGGCGGCGCTGAGCCGCGCCATCGAGCGCAGCCCCGGCAACCCGGGCCCGCTCAACCTGGCCGGCATCCTCGACGGCAAGCGCGGGGACGTCGACAAGGCCGAGGCCCTGTTCGCCCGCGCCCTGGAGGCGGACAGCGCCGACGCCTCGGCGCATTTCAACCTGGGGATGATCCGCTGGCAGGCCGGGGACGCCCGATCCGCCCATTCCCATTGGCTCAAGGCGCTGTCGGCGCTTCCCCGGGACGAGGACATCCTCTACTGGTTCGCCATGGCGGAGCGCCGGCTGCGGGAGCCGCGATGATACCCGCGCTGCCCAAGGGGTTCACCCATCCAATGCCCATCGGCAAGGGCGCCTTCTCCTCGGTGTACCGCGTGCGCCAGGGCGCCCTGGACCGCTGGGTGGCCATCAAGGTGCTGGCGGAGAAATCGCCGGACCGGCGGCAGGGGATGCTGAAGGAGGCCCGCAAGCACGCCCAGCTCGGGGCGGCCGGCATCCCGGCGCTGTACGACGCCTTCGAATGGCGCGGCCAGGTCTGCATCGTCATGCAGTGGATCAAGGGCGTCTCCCTGGAGGCCCTGCTCGAGAAGGGCCTCGAAGCGCGGCATCGCGGACCCTTGGCCGCGGCCCTGCTGGCCGTCCTCGCCGGGCTCCACCGGCTCGGCTACGCGCATCGCGACCTCAAGCCCGCCAACATCCTCGTCTCGCCCGAGGACGGCGTCTACCTGGTGGACTTCGGGTTCGCGCGCCGCATCGACAACCCGGAGCAGAGCCTGGCGGGGGTCCTCATCGGCACGCCGGCCTACATGGCCCCGGAGCTCTGGAAGACCGGCGATGCGGACCTGCGCCGGGCCGACCTCTGGTCCCTGGGCAGGATCCTGAAGCGCCTCGACCCCGGCGGGGAATGGCCGGGCCTCATCGAGGAACTGCTGCGGGAGGATCCCGCCGGGAGGCCCGCCTCCGCGGCCGAGGCCTGGAAATCCCGCGAGTCCTGGCTCGCCGCCGTCCCCCCCTGCGACTGGAAGTCGGCGGCCGGCCGTCTCACCGCCGATACCCTGTCCCACCAGGTGATCCAGTCGGCCCGGGAGCTGCTCTTCGCCGGCCGGGAGGACGAGGCCTACTGGCTCGGGATCGAAGCCCTGGAGCTCGATCCGGATTCCGCCGAGGCCATGAAGCTGCTGGACCAGGTCCCGGCCGCCTCCCGCCGCAAGGCCCGCGTGCGCCGGCTGGCGCGGGCGACGCTGGCGGCCGGCTTCGCCCTCGCCGTGGCTTCGGCCTTCCTGCTCGGGCGCCGAAGCGGGGGGGCGGAGCGTTTCGCCGCTGTCTCCGCGGAACCCGGAGCGCGCGCGCTGCTGCTGCCCGGGCTCCGCCCGGCCGCCGCCGGCGCGGCCGCCCTCCCCCTGCGGGAGCTGGCCGGACGCGGCGGGCTTGCGGGGCGTCTCACCGTGCGCGACGCCTCCCGCTGCGACAGCCTGCGGCTGGACGGGCGGGAACTGCCCTCCGGCAGCGCCTCCGAAGGCGTGGTCCTCCTGGCGGGCGAGCACCAGCTCCTCTGCCGTTGCGGTGAGACGCCGGGTGGCGGGATCCGGCGGGAACGCGTCGCCCTGCTGCCCTTCCAGGACAAGACAATCGAGCTCTGCGCGCCTCCGCCGGGCGGGGGGACGTGACATGAAGGATGCGATGGCGCCCTCCCCGGGCATGGCATCCGCCCCCAGGCTGCGCGACGAATCCGGCGGGCGGGACGTCGTCCTGGAAGGGCGCATCCTCACCTTCGGATCCGCCGGGGATTGCGGCCTGCCCCTGTCCGGCAAGGGCGTGCCCGCGCGCATGGGCCACCTGCTCTTCCGGGGCGGAGCCTACGAGCTGCACACCGCCGTGGCCGGCGACGCAGTCCGCGTCAACGGCCGTCCCGTCGCGGGGCCCGTGGCCCTGCGCCACGGCGATCGCGTCTCCCTGGCCGGGCGCGAGTTCCGCTACGAGACGGGGGAGATCCCGCAAACGGCCGCGTCCGCGCCGGAAAGCGGCCCGCTGGGGGGGATCATCGGCGCCCTGGTCGGGCTCCTGCGCGACCGGGACCCCGATCCGTTCGCGTCGCTGGTGGTGGCGGTGTCCCGGCTCCTCCGCTGCGACGCGGCCCGCGTGGTGGAGGAGAGCCCGGGCACGGGGGAGAGGCGCACCCTGGCGCGGTTCCCGCGCCACAGCGGCCTGGAGCGCTTCTCCAACAAGGCCATCGACTGGGCCCGGGAATCCAAGGGATCGGTGCTGGCCCAGGAAGGCGACTGGGGCCAGGGCGGGAGCCAGGACAGCCTGAGGCGCAACGCGGTGGCTTCCGTCCTGTGCGCGGCCTTGCGCGAGGAGGGGGCCGTCGTCGGCTACCTCTACCTCGATCGCACCCGGGAATCGCGCCCCTTCGGGCCCGAGGACCAGGCGCTGTGCGACTCCCTGCGGCCCCTCTTCGAGATCATCCTCGCGCGCCGCAGGGAATCGGAGCGGCAGCGGGAGACCATCGCCCGCCTGCAGAGCTCGGCCCTGGAGGGCGGGGGAGGGTTCCTCTTCTCCGGCAAGGCCATGGAACGCGCCGTGGACCTGGCCCGCCGGTCCGCGAAGACCGACGCGCCGGTGCTCGTCCAGGGCGAGACCGGCACCGGCAAGGAGCTGCTGGCCCGCTTCATCCACTCCCAGTCCTCCCGGGCGTCCGGCCCCTTCGTGGCCGTCAATTGCGGCGCCATCCCCGAGAACCTCGTGGAGTCCGAGCTGTTCGGGCACGAGAAGGGCGCCTTCACCGGCGCCGATCGCCAGAAGCCCGGCCTGTTCGAGACGGCCCGCGGCGGCACCCTGTTCCTGGACGAGATCGGCGATCTGCCGGCGGCGATCCAGGTGAAGCTGCTGCGGGTCCTCCAGGAATCGGAGATCCGCCGGGTCGGAGGCAACCAGACGCTGGCCGTCGACGTCCGCATCCTGGCGGCCACCCACCGCGATCTGGCCAAGGAGGTCCAGGAGGGGCGCTTCCGCCAGGACCTCTATTTCCGCCTCTCGGTGGTGGGCGTGTCGCTGCCGCCCCTGCGCGAGCGCGGCGAGGACATCCTCCTCCTGGCCGAATACCTCCTCAAGCGCTTCCTCCACCAGTACGGGATCGAGGGCCGCGGCTTCTCCGGCATCGGGAGGTCCCGGCTCATGCGCCATCCCTTCCCGGGCAACGTGCGCGAGCTCGAGAACGCGATCCAGAAGGCCCTCATCATGTCCGACGGGCCGGAGCTGGACATGGACGACCTGGCGGAGGAGCCGGGGCGCGATCCCGCCGCGCCCGCCGCCGCCCTTTCCCCGGCGGGCGATCCGCCGGCCACGCTGCGGGCGGTGCGCATGGCGGCCGAGAGCAGGGCCATCGCGGAAGCCCTGGCCCGGACCCAGGGCAACGTCTCCGCGGCCGCCAAGTCGCTGGACGTGGACCGGAAATGGCTCATGAAGCTGATGGAGGAGCACGGCCTGCAGGCCGATACCTTCCGCCGTCCCGGCGACGCCGCGAGGCGGGCGCCATGAAGGCGTTCCGCATGGACGACCTGGGCCCCGAGGCGCGGCAATCGCGCCTGGATCCCGCCAAGACGCTTTCCCTGTCCCGGGCCCTGGAGCAGGCCGCCCGCCTTCCCCGTCCGGCCCTTCCGCCTGCGGCCTTGCGGGACTTCCTCCTGCCCTTCGCCGAGTTCGGCCTTGACGAGGCCCGGATGCTGGAGCTCCTCGCCAAGGTGCCGGAGGCCTGGCCCCTGTCCCACCGGGAGATCTATTTCGATTTCCGCCTGGCCCGCTGGCAGAAGCACGTCGAGCCGCCGACCATCGCCGACAGCCTGGACGAATACCTGGAGCACGCGCCGTCCCGGGAGGAGGGACTGGCCTACCTGCGGAGGGAGTGGGGTGAGTTCCTGCGGAGGATCG